>JBQTIV010000065.1:0-28714 GCA_052387775.1 Betaproteobacteria bacterium | reverse complement strand
GTCGGATAGCGCAACGCCGACTTGACCTGGCCGCGCATGAACTCCTGGAAGTCGAGGTGATTGAACAATCGCAGGAAGATTTCCTCGAGCATGCCGGTGGTTTCGCCGACGTACACCATGGCCACGTAGAACGGCGAAAACACGCCGTTCTGCCGCTGCAGCGACACCGACAGCGGACGGCCGCTATCCAGGTTCTCGCGAATGTTCTGCAGTACCCGCCTGAACGTCGGATTGCCGGTGGACTCTTGCAGGCCCCCGAGAGCGCGCATGATCGGCACGCCCGCCTTGAGCAGCGTGTACATCTGCCGGCTGAACAGCAGCAGGTCCTGATGGGCAACCGGGCGCTGCGTCAGCCGCTGCAGCACGCCGATGGATTCGCCCGCCTGGCGCGGCTTCGTCTCGCCGATCTCGACGGGCGTGACTCCGGTGGCGAACAACTGGGTCGCCACCGCGGCGCTGTCGGCACCCTCGACCACGCCCTGCACCAGTTCGCCGGCAGCGTTTCTGCCCTTGTAGGCGAAATGCGCCACGGTCAAGAACTCACCACGGCAAACACGGGGATTCTTTCAATCTGCATGTTGATCAACTCAATTAGTTGTTCCCCGTGGTAAACCAATTCAGTCTTCCATTTGCGTGCCGACGCGCATCGCCTCTTCGACCGTGGTACGTCCGCTCACCACCAGCTGCACCGCGTGATCGTTCAGCATCCGTCCTTCCATCTGCACTCGCGCCGCCTCGATGAAGCGCGCCGGTTCCGGCTGGTTGGCGGCCTCGACCACCGGGCGCGTCATCTCCAGCATTTCGTACACCCCGGTGCGGCCCAGGTAGCCGGTGCCGTTGCATTGTGAACAGCCGCGCCCCTTGAGATAAGTATGTCCGTCCACCGCGTCGCCTATGTGGTTGCGCATCCACTCGTGCTCATTCGGCAAGAGCGAAGTGGTTTCGGCGCAGCTCTCGCAAATTACGCGCACCAGGCGCTGAGCCACCACCACTTGCAGCGACATGGCAACCATGTACCGGGGCGCTCCCATGTCGAGCAGCCGGATGGGCGTGCTGAGCGCGTCGTTGGTGTGCAGGGTGGATAACACCAGGTGGCCGGTCATCGCCGCTCGCAGTCCGGTCTCCACCGTACCCTGGTCACGCATTTCGCCGACCAGGACCACATCCGGATCCTGGCGCAGCGCGGTGCGCAGCACGCGCCCGAAAGTCAGATCGATCTTCTCGTGGATCTGCACCTGGTTGATCCCGGGCAGCCGGTACTCGACCGGGTCCTCCACCGTGATGATCTTGCGCTCCGGGGTATTGAGTTCGTCCAGCGCGGCGTACAGCGTGGTGGTCTTGCCGCTGCCGGTGGGGCCGGTGACCAGCACCATGCCGCTGGGGCGGTGGATGATCTGGCGCAGCTTTTCCAGCATCGCTTCCGGCATGCCGATGCGCTCCAGCCCGAGCAGGCCGCCGCTCTGGTTGAGCAGACGCATGACCGCGGATTCCCCGTACTGGGTCGGCATGGTCGAAATGCGCACGTCGATCTGGGCATTGCGCACCCTGACGTTGAAGCGGCCGTCCTGCGGCAGGCGTTTTTCCGAGATGTCCAATCTAGACATCAGTTTCAGCCTCAACACCAGCGCCGGCGCAATCTTCGAGTCGGATTCCGCCTGCACGTGCAGCACCCCGTCGATGCGGAAGCGAATCAACAGCTTCTTTTCCTGCGGCTCGATATGAATGTCCGAGGCGCGCACCTGCACTGCGTCCTCGAATACCGACTGCAGCAGCTTGACGACCGGCGCATCCTCGGCCCCAGCAGTCATGCCGAGCGCGGCGAAATCAATAGCCTCGCCCAGCTCCTGGCCGAGTTCCTGTGCCAGTCCGCTGATCTCCTCGGTGCGCCGGTAGGTGCGATCGATCGTGCGCAGCAGCTCGGACCCCAGGACCACGACGATTTCGATTTCGCGCCTGAGGATCCTCTGGATCTCGTCGTAAGCGGTGAGGTCGGTGGGGTCCGCCATGCCGACCTTGTAGGTCTTGCCGGCGTCGTCGAGCACCAGCGCGCGGAAGCGGCGCGCCGCCGACTCGGGCAGCTTGAGCATGACCTCGCGCTTGACGTTGTAGAACTTGAGGTTGACGTAGGGGATCTTGAGCTGGAGGGCGAGGGCTTCGGCGATTTGCTCCTCGGTTACGAACCCCTTGTCGATCAACACGCGGCCGAGTTTGCGCCCACTGCGCTTCTGCTCCTCGAGCGCGGCGCTGAGCTGGTCTTCTGAGAGCAATTTCTCCTGGCGAAGAATTTCCCCCAGCCTGATTTTGTGCGGTTTAGCCATTCCGGTTGGCGGTTTCCCTGTTCGACACTTTCAAGGTCACTTGAGGATTTATTTGCAGCCTATTGAATTAGCAGATTAAACTGTAAACGTTACCAAGTGCAAGCAAAATGTTCGACCTCGTCCTGTACCAGCCTGAAATCCCGCCCAATACCGGCAACGTGATCCGGCTATGCGCCAATACCGGCTGCCGACTGCACCTGATCGAGCCGCTGGGATTCCGGCTCGAGGACCGTCAACTGAAGCGCGCCGGGCTGGATTATCACGAGTACGCCCAGATCCAGGTGCATCAAAGCTGGGAGGCCTTTCTGGCGTCCGTTCCCTCAATCCGCCGCTTTGCCTTTAGCACGAAGGCTACCAACCGCTATGACCAGGTCGGATTTCAAGCGGGGGACGTGCTGGTTTTCGGACCGGAGACCAGCGGTCTGCCGGAACAGGTAAGCGCAAGTTTCGAGCCGCAACGACGCCTGCGGCTGCCGATGGTGCCCGCCAGCCGCAGTCTGAATCTGTCCAATGCGGTGGCGGCAGTGGTCTACGAAGCGTGGCGGCAGAACGGCTTCCTGGGCGCCAACAGTTAGCGCACACTTTCGGGTTTTGGCTCGCGTTGGAGCAGTTCTTCCACTGCATCACGGGCAGTGGCACGGCCGTCGAGGACGCGGCAGACCGCGCCGGTGATGGGCATATCGACCTCCAGGTCCTGCGCCAGCCGCAACACCTCGCGGGCGCTGAACACGCCTTCGGCGACGTGCCCGAGATCGCCCAGGATGTCCGCCAGGCGACGACCGCCTGCGAGCCCAAGGCCGACCCGCCGGTTTCGTGAAATGTCGGAGGTCGCGGTCAACACCAGGTCACCGGCACCTGCCAATCCCACGAAGGTCTCCAGCCGCCCGCCAAGGCGCATGCCGAGGCGGGTCATTTCTGCCAGCCCGCGGGTGATCAGCGCCGCGCGCGCGCTCGAACCGAGCTCGAGGCCGTCGCAAACCCCGGCCGCAATGGCAATCACGTTCTTGACTGCCCCGCCGGTTTCCACGCCGACCAGATCATCGCTGGAGTACACGCGCAGGCGCCCGGTATGCAGCTCGCGCGCGGCCACCGCCGCAAATTCGGCATCACGCGAAGCCAGCGTGACCGCCGCCGGCAATCCGCGCGCCACTTCATCGGCGAAACTCGGTCCCGACAGCGCTCCACAGCGATAGCGCTCACCTAATTCCTCGCCGACGACCTGGTGCGGAAACTTGGCGCTGCCGCTCTCGAAGCCCTTGCACAGCCAGACCACGTCAAGCGCACGCCGCGCGCGTGCGATGCGTAACGCCGTTTCGCGCAGCGCCGCGGCGGGGACCGCGACGATGCCCAGTTCGCACAAATGCAACGCTGCGGTGGCATCGGCGGTGATTCGGATCGCACCGGGAATGGCCACACCCGGAAGATAGCGGGCATTGACGCGTGCGGCGGCGAGCTGGCCGCTCTGTCCGGGATCGCGACACCACAGCGTGATCTCGTGGCGTGGCGAAAGCGCGATCCCGAGCGCCGTGCCCCACGCGCCGGCGCCGAGGATGGCGATTCTCATACGCCCCAGAGCTGGCTGACCTTGATGAAGCCGACTGCGCCGTCCGCGTGGCGTACCTTGACCCAGCCGGCGGTGAGTTGGAGAAACTCGAGCACCACGCCTTTTTCGACGGTGAACGCCAGCGCGGCGGCGTCGCTGGCGGACTGGCGCGCCTCCGCGCTCGAGGACTTGACCAGCACCGTGCGGCGTTCGGACAACTGGTGGTTCTCAATCCAGGCAAATTCCCCGGTGTCGTCGCGCACCTTGGTCCACCCCTCGACCTTGACAACGACCTCCACCGGATAGTCACGCGACAGCACAAAGAGCTTCTGTGCCTTCGCCGACGGCGCGTCGTAAAGAATGGCCGCCGCCTCCGCCACCGAGCGGAATTCCAGGGCAAGCGCAGCCCCTGAACAGAGCAGCAGCACGGCCAGAAAACCCCATCGCAGCAGCGCGCGCGTCACGTCGGGAATCCCGGTTCCTAGTGCGTGGTGGCCGCGGGCCCCGGCGCCTGCTCTTGCTTGCGGGCCTGATAGACCGCTTCGAAATTTAACGGGCTCAACACCACCGGCGGGAAGCCGGCGCGTACTACCGCCTCGGAAACCACTTCGCGTACATAGGGGTAAAGAATGTTCGGGCAGGTGACACCGAGCACCGGCTCGAGTTCCGCCTGCGCTACGTTACGGATCTGGAACACCCCGCCCTGGCTCACCTCGACCAGAAACAAGGTTTTGTCGCCGACCTTGGCGGTCACGGTCACCTTCAACACGACCTCGTAGTAGCCTTCATCGATAGGGCTGGCGCTGTTGTTCATCTGGATCTCCACCTGCGGCGTTTCCCGCTCCAGATATATGCGCGGCGCGTTGGGCACCTCCAGCGACAGATCCTTGACGAACAGCTTCTCGATCGAAAAGACCGCCTTTGCAGGTTGCTCGCTCATGATTTGTGTTCTCTTGGTTGACAGTTCAGTCGGCGTGGCCGCGCGACTCGGCGGTCTCTCTGCCAAGCATGGCATCGAGCTTTCCAGCGTGGTCCAGTGAATATAGCTCCTCGAATCCGCCGACATGGAGGTCGTCGATGTAGATCTGCGGTACCGTGCGGCGCCCGCTTTGCTGCATCATTTCCGCGCGCCGCGCCGGCTCGAGGTCAACGCGGATTTTTTCGATATCCACCGCCCCTTTGGCGGCGAGCAGCCGTTCCGCGGCGACGCAGTAAGGACACCAGGCCGTGCAGTACATGCGGATCCGCGACATCTACTTCTCCACCGGAAGATTGGCCTGCTGCCAAGCGCCGAAGCCGCCCGACAAGACCACCACCTGGCCGAAGCCGGCTTTCTTGAGCGCAGAGGTGGCGGCATGCGAGCGGCTGCCGGTCTGACAGGTCACGACCACCGGCCTGGCTTTGAACTTCGCGATCTCGCCAAGGCGTTTTTCCAGTTGGGCCAGAGGCACGTTCTTCGCGTTCGGCGCATGTCCGGCGCCGTATTCTCCCGGCTCGCGCACGTCCAGCATCACCGCATCCTTGCGGTTGATCAACTGCACGGCCTCTAACGGGCCGACCTCGGGAGCCCCGCTCAGGCTCCGGTTGATCCACGGCCAGATCAGAACGCCGCCGCTCGCCAACGCGGTCAGCACCAGCCAGATATTGTCCAAAATGAACTTCACTTCGATTCCTCTGTGCTTCCTGCCGCTGTGTATCGGATCAGCTCCGCCACGCCCGATTCGCCATTCGCAACCATGATCTTCATCACCCCGATTACACCGTCACGGTCCGACGGATAATTCGCCACCGCGCGATCCCACTGGTCTCGCGCGGCTTCCTGTTTGCCCGTCATCGCCAGCAGGATAGCCTGCCGGTAAACCACGTCCGCCGACGGCGCAAAGCGCATGACCTGCCCGTTGAAGGCCACCTTGTCGTCGATTTGCTCTCGGTTAAGCACCATCAAACGCGACAGCGCCAATTCCACGAAGGGAGCGAACAGAGAATGCTGTTGCAGGTCCTGCAGAACCGCCGCCGTGCCCCTGCCATTCTGCGCCGCGGTGGCGGACGCTTGCGGCTGGATCCGGCTCAAGGACTGGAGGGTGCGGTAGTCCTGATAGACATTTGCTGCCGCCATGCCGCCGAGGAACATCATCAGCACCATCAGCAAGCGGCCGCGACTGCGATCGCCGACCTTGACCACAACAGTCTCGGACACGCCGAGCGTAATCGCCGCAATGCCGAGGAAATAGGCATACCAGAGCGGGTACTCTAGCATACTGTGAATGCCCAAAATCGCCAGCACCGCGCACAACCACCACAGATGCGCGCTCGGTTCTTGACGACGCAAGCTGAGCAGCAGGGACACCACTCCGGCGCACAGGACCACAACACCTGCGATGCCGAACTCGGCCATGGTCTGCAATAGCAGGTTGTGCGCATGATCGACGATCAAATCGACTATGCGGGGCGGCGGCAACTGGGCGTTGAGCAGGAAATGCTGCCACGCAAACTGCCTGAAGCCTGCGCCGAAAAGCGGCGCGTCCATAAACATCAGCCAGGCCTCGTACCACGCACGCGCGCGGAATCCGGAGTCCAGGCCCTCCACGCCCATACGCGCCCGTATGGTTTCGATCGGGAGTGCCGCGCCCATCAGAAGAAATTCTGCGAGCCACTGCATTACCAGGAATCCGCAGACGCAGGCAAAGCCGAAGCCGACGATGCGCGAAGCCGCAGGCTGCGGCCGCAAGCGGTGCAATGCCCCGCCAAGAACGACCAGCGCAGCCAGATAGATCCAGACGGTGCGCGAACCAGACACCGTCAGCACCAGCAGCAACGGCACCGCCGCGGCGAGGGCGAACGCAAGTGCCAGCCGCCGCACCCCGTACAGATAGGCCAGCGCTGCCAGCCCAAGGCAAAGGTAGTTGGCAAGATGGTTGGGCTGCCCGGTATTGGCGTAGATGCGCCCGTAAATCTGCGGCAGCACAAAAGGCGAAAGCGGCGAGCGCACCCCCCAGAACTGCATCAGTCCGACGGCGGCGTTCACCAGCGTGCCGGCGACCACGAACCAGGACAGCGCCGCGACCACGTACTGCATCCCGAACACCTGCTTGAGCCGCCACGCCAGCATTGCCAGCGCGGCGGCCCACAACAGATACAGGATTGCCAGCAGGTTTTGCTGAAGATAAACCGAGCGTCCCAGCGGAATGTGCAAGAGAATCAAACCGGCGAAGCCGAGAAACACCAGGCTCGAACGCGGTAATTCGATTCCCGCCCACAGCGAACGGCTGAGCAGGCAGGCGAACGCGGCAAGTCCGAAGACCGCTGCGGTCGCCTCGCCGTAGAAACTCGAGATCGGCTCGCGGAAGTTAGGGCTGAGGAAGGGCAACGCCCAGGCCAGTCCGACGAGCACCAGGGCAAGCTTCGCAGCGAACGGAGGAGCCGCGCCGGTCGAAGAATTGGTCAGGTCTGGCGCCCTCCAAGAAAACTTACGTTTGAAAAGGCATTATCTCGCGCAATGCGCGATGACGAACGCCGCGACCGGCGCGACACGCGCCCAAGCCGATACTACAATTCTATCTTCGAAGCGCGGGCTTCCGTGCGCGGATATTTCATGGTCAATTGCGCCCGATGAAAAAAATCGTTCTGATCCGCCACGGCGAAAGCGTGTGGAACAAGGAAAACCGCTTCACCGGCTGGACCGATGTGGACCTGTCGGACCAGGGCCTGGTCGAGGCGCGCGAAGCCGGCCGCTTGCTCAAGGAAGCCGGATACGGATTCGACCTTGCGTTGGTTTCCGTGCTCAAGCGTGCCATCCGTACCATGTGGATTGTCCTCGACGAACTGGACCTGATGTGGATCCCGCAGCAGTTCTCCTGGCGTCTCAATGAGCGTCACTATGGCGCACTGCAGGGGCTGAACAAGGCGGAGATGGCGGCGCGCTACGGCGAAGACCAGGTCCTGGTGTGGCGCCGCAGCTACGACGTCGCGCCGCCGCCGCTTGCGCGGAGCGATCCGCACTACCCGGGCAACGATCCGCGCTATCGCGACCTGAAGGCAGCCGAAATTCCGCTCAGCGAAAGCCTCAAGGACACGGTGGCGCGTTTTCTGCCGTACTGGAACGATGTGATCGCCCCGCAGGTCCAAGCCGGCATGCGTGTGATCGTGGTTGCGCATGGCAACAGCATCCGCGCGCTGGTGAAATATCTCGACAACGTATCGGAGAAGGACATTGTGGCGCTGAACATTCCAACCGGCATTCCGCTGGTATACGAGCTCGACGAACAGCTGAAGCCGCTCTCCAGTTACTACCTCGGCGACCAGGAGAAGGCTAAGCAGGCGGCTGCCGCGGTGGCCGCCCAGGCGCGTGCCGGAACCTGAGCCCGGAGCGCGTGCGACGATTCGCGTCATTCGCTACTGTTGCTGCAGAAACTGGCGCGGCGCTGCTATTCGCGCTTGCGGGCCTTGCCGCGCCGGCACATGCCGCGCCCAAGGACGAACTCGAGGAAGTGCGCGGCCGTATCGGAGCGCTGCAGAAACAACTGGCTGAGTCCGAAGAGTCCAAGGCCGAAGCAGGCGACGCTCTCAGGGAATCCGAGCGGGCGGTCAGTGAAACCAACCGCAAGCTCTATCAACTCGCGGACCAGCGCCGCCACATCACTGCCGCCCTGGCCAAGTTGCGATCGCGGGCGCGCACGGTCGAAGCCGACATCGCCGCCGAGCAAGCCACACTGAGCAAACTGCTCTACCAGCGGTACGTCAGCGGTCAGTCGGAAGCGATCAAGCTGGTGCTCAATCGCGAGGATCCGAACGAAATCGCGCGCCAATTGCACTACCTGGGCTACGTTTCCCGCGCTCGCGCGGAACTCCTTGCCAGCCTCAGGTACAACCTCGCGAATCTCGAAAAGCTGGCCGACGAAACCCACGCCAAGAACGCGGAATTGCGGGCGCTGGAGAACGAAGAAGCAAGCCAGAAGCGCCGCCTGGAGAAGGACAAAGCCGAGCGCCAACGCGTTTACGCCCAGGTTTCGAGCCAGATCGCGCAAAGCCGCAAGCAACTGTCAACGCTCAAGCGCGACGAGGAACGCCTGACGCGCCTGATCGAGCGCCTGGCCAAGGAAGCCGCGCGCAAGAAACCGGGAAAGCGCATCACCAATCAGGCGTTGCCGTCCCCGGATTCCGGGTCGGGGCCGTTCCGCAAGCTCAAAGGCAAGTTGAGGCTGCCGGTTCTCGGGGAACTCACGAACCGATTTGGCAGCCCAAGACAGGACAGCGGATTGTCCTGGAAGGGTCTGTTCATCTCCGCCGAACCAGGCCGGGAGGTCAAGGCCATAGCTGGCGGCCGGGTGGTCTATGCCGACTGGCTGCGTGGTTTCGGCAATCTCATGATCGTGGATCACGGCGACGGCTACATGAGCCTGTACGGCAACAATGAAGCATTGCTCAAACAGGACGGCGACGAGACCAGGTCCGGCGACACTATTGCGGCCATCGGTAACAGCGGCGGCAACCCCGATTCGGTTTTATACTTCGAACTCAGATATCAGGGAAAACCCTTCGACCCGCTGCCCTGGGTGACATTGAAGTAAGTTTCTGGATTTGGGCAACTCCCTGCGCGCAAAGGAGCAAGCAAAGATGCATAGGAGATTTCGGCAGGTCGGCCTGATCGTTCTGGGTGCGATCCTGGGTGTGCTGATCAGCCTCAACTTCTCCGCAGTGGCGCAGAAGGGCATGGGTCCCCTGCCGGTTGAGGACTTGCGCGCGTTTACCGAAGTCTTCGGCCGGATCAAGAACGACTACGTCGAGCCGGTGGATGACAAGCGGCTCATATCCGAGGCGATCAACGGGATGCTTTCCGGCCTCGACCCGCACTCGGCCTATCTGGACGCCGAGGCATTCCGCGAGCTGCAGGTGGGCACGCAGGGCGAATTCGGCGGTCTGGGCATCGAAGTCGGCATGGAAGACGGCTTCGTGAAAGTGGTCGCCCCGATCGAGGACACTCCGGCGTGGCGCGCGGGGCTGAAGTCCGGCGACCTGATCATCAAGCTCGATGACGCCAACGTGAAAGGCATGACGCTGGCCGATGCGGTGAAGCGCATGCGCGGCAAGCCGGACACCCAGATCACGCTGACCTTCGTTCGCAAGGGCGACACCAAGCCGCGCGTGGTGACGTTGACTCGCGCGGTAATCCAGATCCAGAGCGTCAAGTCGAAACTCATTGAGCCCGGCTACGCCTACTTTCGCATCACCCAGTTCCAGGAGCACAGCGCCGAGACGCTGGCCAAGGCGATCGACAAGCATTTCAAGGAAAACCAGGGACCGATGAAGGGCATTGTGCTGGACCTGCGCAACGATCCGGGCGGCTTGCTCAACGGCGCGGTGGCCGTTGCCGCAGCGTTTCTGCCCAGCGATGCCCTGGTGGTATACACCGAAGGCCGCACCGAGGACGCCAAGATGAAGCTGTATGCGCGGCCCGAGTATTACCTGCGCGGCAGCAAGGACGACTATCTGAAGAAGTTGCCCAAGGAATTGAAAACGCTGCCGATGGTAGTGCTGGTCAACAACGGCTCGGCTTCCGCCTCGGAGATCGTGGCGGGGGCGTTGCAGGATCATAAACGCGCGGTAGTGATGGGCACGCAAACCTTCGGCAAGGGTTCGGTGCAGACCATACTGCCGCTCGGCAACGGCACCGCAATCAAGCTCACCACGGCGCGTTACTTTACGCCGAGCGGACGCTCGATCCAGGCCAAAGGCATCACGCCCGACATTGTGGTCGAAGAGGCAACCGTGACGGAAGGTGAGGCCGCTATCAAGGTGCGCGAGTCCGATCTGCAGCGCCATTTGTCCAATCCGGACGGCAGCGCCATCGAGACCAAGCAACCCGCGCCGCAGCCGCAGTCGGCTGCGCCGGTGCCGGCACCCCAAGGCGCTGAGAAGCCCGCCGCCGATGGCCCGCCGGATATCGCGTCGAAGAACGACTACCAGCTCAATCAGGCGCTCAACCTGCTCAAGGGCCTGCAGATCCTCAGCAAGAAATAAGTTCCGCTCCCGAACCGTCGATCGAATGGCAAGGCCCGCCCAGCGCGGGCCTTGCCGCGTTAAGATGACCGCAAACGACTTGCCCGCGATGGACGACAATCAGTTATTGCGCTACAGCCGCCACATTCTCCTGCCCGAGATAGGCATCGACGGCCAGGAGAAATTGCTCGGCGCGCACGTACTGCTGATCGGCGCCGGCGGACTGGGTGCACCAGCCTCGCTCTACCTTGCCGCCAGCGGCGTGGGCCGCATCACCGTCTGCGACCACGACGCCGTGGACCTCACCAACCTGCAGCGGCAGATCGTGCATTTCACCGAATCGATCGGCAGAAAAAAAGTCGATTCCGCCCGTGCCACGCTGGCTCGCATCAATCCCGAAATTTCGGTTGAGGCGATCGCCGAACGCGTCGCCGGCGAGCGGCTCGAGCAACTGGTGCAGTCCGCCGACGTGGTGATCGACGCGACGGATAACTTTGCCACCCGCCATGCGCTCAATCGCGCCTGCGTGAAATTCGCCAAGCCGCTGGTGTCAGGCGCCGGCGTGCGCTTCGACGGGCAGATCGCGGTGTTCGATTTGCGCCGCCGCGACAGCCCCTGCTATCACTGCCTGTTCCCGGAAAACGGCGACGTGGAAGAAATGCGTTGCGCGGTGATGGGCGTATTTGCACCGCTGGTCGGCGTAATCGGTTCCATGCAGGCGGCGGAAGCGCTGAAACTACTGATGGGAATCGGCCGCGATCTGACCGGGCGGCTGCTGTTGCTCGATGCGCTGACGATGGAATGGCGCAGCGTCAGGCTGAAAAAGGATTCGCAGTGCACGGTATGCGGCTAAGATTTGGTGATTGAGCGATTGGGGAATGAGGAATGAGGATTTAGGATTGAGGATTGAGGATTGAACGCCGATTCCCGATTTGCGGTTTACCATTCACCCAATTACTTAATCACTCAATCACTCAATAACCCGATCACTCCTTGCGGTACTCGACCCGTGTCCTCCCATTGGTGGCGGAGACGTAGATCATCTCCCGGCTGGTGACTTCCTTGAGCTTCCATGCGGCCGCGAAACCGACCGGCATCAGGCCGGGCAGCGTGGACGATTCGATCCTGGTGTGCAGGTAGCCTTCGCGCACCGCCCAGTCGCCGCTCGCCGTGAAGTAGTAAATCAGCCTGCCGTTCTTCACTTCGAAATTGGGCCGGTTCGGCAAATAGAAGGTCGGCGGAACGAGCAAACGCACCTGTCCCTGCCAGTTGACCCGCCCTCCGGGCAGCAGGGTGAACTGGGTCTCGACGATCACGTCGTCCGGCGCCACTTCCCGCGAACCCCAGGTGCCCACCACGACTTTCGCGTACTGGTCGTCCGACGCACCGCAGCCGGAAAGCGCAGTTCCTGTGCACGTCAGCACGAAAACGGCCGCAACTATCCTTGCGGAGCGGTGACCCCCGGTGCAACCGTCCATCACACAATGCTTGGCCACTGCGCCGACCAGTACTCGGTCGGATCGCGCCTGAAACCGCTCTTCGCGAACTGGTGCCAGCGGCCCACCACGAATGCCAGCATCAGATTCGCCTGCGCGGCTGGATCCACGGCTTCTGGGATCTCCTTTTCCGAAAGCGCAAAGCGCATTGCCTGCTTGAGCGTGGCTTCGAGCCGGTCATGCAACTGGTTGATGCGCGCCTGCAGGCGCTCGTCCTCGTTCACCAGCGCATCACCGATAAGCACCCGCGTCATGCCGGGGTTTTTCTTGGCGAATCCGAGCAGCATGGTCAGCACGGCCTCAATCTGCTTCAGGCCGCTTTTTTCTTCCGCGGCGATCTTGTTGACCAGCCCGAACAGGGTCTGCTCGATGAATTCGATCAAGCCCTCGAACATCTGCGCCTTGCTGGCGAAATGCCGGTACAGCGCTGCCTCGGAAACGTCCAATCGCTTGGCCAGCGCGGCGGTGGTGATTCTCTCCGCCTTGGGATCCTCGAGCATGGCCGCGAGGGTCTGCAGGATCTGGCGTTTGCGTTCTCCCGGCTTGGTCGGCATGTCGCGTTGGGATGGCCTGGAATGAGTAAGAGAAAGGTTACCCGAACGGCCGGGAATTTAACACGATCAGCCGGCGTTTGTTTGCGTTCAGGACAAGCGCTAAACGCAGAGGACGCGAAGGACGCGGAGAAAAGACCAGAGCAAAAAATTGCTTGGGTCGAAATGTTTCATTGTCTAATGATCCACCGCAGCGATCGTTGGCACCAAGCGTTCGCGAACAGTTTCTCTGATCTTAACCCCAATTTGCTTTTCCTCGTTTTCGTTCTTCCTCCGCGTCCTCCGCGTTAAGAGTGAGGGTAAGAGTGGTTCGCCGCGATAAGAGTCGGTCTTTCAAAGCAGGTGCAGCAACCGCGGCAGCCGCACGATATGTCGGATATTCGCGTCCACCCAGGCGGGGGCGCGGCTCGACTGATCCACCCAGACGGTCTTCATTCCCAGGCGCTTGGCGGTGCGCAGGTTCTCGAGGCTGTCCTCCACCATGATGCAGCGCGACGCCAGCAGCCTGTGCGTGCGCAGCAGTCTGCGGAATCCGTGCGCGTCAGGTTTGGGCCGAAAGCGGGTGCGCTCGATCGAGAACACATCGTCGAACAGGTCATCCACGCCGAGTGCCGCCAGGATCGTCCGCGAGTAAAGCGCCGGGGCGTTGGAGAAAACCATCTTGCGTCCGGGCAGGCGCCGCAATACCGATCGCAGTTCGCGGCGGCCCACCACCAGGTTTTCGATTTCTGGCAAGTGGTGGGTTTCGCGCAAAAAATGATGCGGATCGATGCCGTGATGGCGAATCAGCCCCACCAGGGTGGCGCCATAGCGACGCCAGTAGAGCTGACGCAGTTCGTTGGCCGCATCCGCGCCGAGATCCAGGTGTTCAGCAAGGTAAGCCGTCATCGACCTGTCGATACGCGGAAAGATGTGCGGGCGTGCGTCGTGCAGCGTGTTATCCAGATCGAAAATCCACGTTCTGCCGCTGAAACGGGTTTGCACTGCAGCTACCGGTTGCGGATCAGCGTACCTACGCCCTGATCGGTGAGCACCTCCATCAGCAGCGCGTGCTCGACCCGCCCGTCGATGATGTGCACGCTCTTCACTCCACTCTTGGCAGCATCGAGCGCGGAGCCGATCTTCGGCAGCATGCCACCATGGATGGTGCCATCGGCGAACAGCCCGTCTACTTGCTTGGGGGTGAGTCCGGTCAGCAGATTGCCGTCCTTGTCGAGCACGCCCGGCGTGTTGGTGAGCAGGATGAGCTTTTCCGCGCGCAGAATTTCAGCGAGCTTGCCGGCGACCAGGTCGGCATTGATGTTGAAGGACTGGCCGTCTTCGCCGACTCCGATCGGCGCCACCACTGGAATGAATTCACGGCTCTCCAGCAGCGAAATCACTTCCGGATCGATGCTCTCGATCTCGCCAACCTGGCCGATGTCGACCATTTCGGCGATGTTGTCCTCGTTCTGCACCAGCATCTTCCTGGCACGGATGAAGGAGCCGTCCTTGCCCGTCAAGCCGATGGCGCGGCCGCCGTGCTGGTTGATGAGGTTGACGATTTCCTTGTTCACCAGCCCGCCGAGCACCATCTCGACCACGTCCATGGTCTCGCTATCGGTGACCCGCATGCCCTGGATGAACTCGCCTTTCTTGCCGACGCGCTTGAGCATCTCATCGATCTGCGGCCCGCCGCCGTGAACCACGACCGGGTCCATGCCGACCAGCTTAAGCAACACCACGTCGCGCGCGAACGAATGCTTCAGTTTCTCGTCGGTCATTGCGTTGCCGCCGTACTTGACCACGATGGTCTTGCCGTGGAAGCGGCGGATGTAGGGCAGCGCCTCGGCGAGAATCTTCGCCTTGTGCGTGGCGTCGGTGGGTGAAATGGGCATGGAGCGCTCGCTTGGTCGTGGAGCGCGAATTCTACCGCGGGAAATTATTCCCCAGAGAAAAAAACAAAGGCGGCCGCAGCCGCCTTTGCCCGGGTAAAGACGCGATTACTGGATGGAGAGTTTCTTTGCAGTCACTGCCGCCTTCTTCGGCAGCCGCAGCTCCAGCACGCCCTCGTTGTACTTCGCCTGCGCCGAGGCTTCGTCCACATCTTGCGCCAGGCTGAAGGCGCGATACGCCTTGCCGTAATAACGTTCCGAACGCAGGACTTTTTCGCCCTGCTTGTCCTCACGCTCGCGCCTGAACTCCGCGGTGATCGCCACCTGGTTACCGTCGATAGTGACGTTGATGTCTTCTTTCTTTACGCCCGGAATCTCCGCCTCGACGACGTAGGCCGCGTCGTCTTCCTTCACATCCATCCGGACCTGTACCGGCTTCTCGCTTTCGAACGCCATCGGACGCACGAAAAAGCCCTTGAAGAGATCGTCAAAGGTCTCATCAAGTGGGTAGGTATAGCGGGTCAAATTTGCCATATCGGTCTCCATTTGCAATTAGATTTTGGGTCGGGCATCGGGACTCCGACGCCCATGCCCGTAATATGTGCGCGAGCAGCGTCATTTCAAGGCCTTCCGCGGACCAGCGATTACCCTGTTCACTTCCCCGCGATGAGCCGGCGGCCACAGCAAAACAAGGCTCTGTATTCTTGATGTTTTATGGATTTTTCCAAGAAGATCTGTGATTTCCGTAAACGCCTGCACGGAGGCAATTCGGCGTGCCGCGAGTCGCCGATTTCTTGTTCGACAGATTCGAGCCCGGCCGTTGCCTCGGTGCGCCGCGAGCGGTTGCGAAAACAGCCGTGCGCACCTACATCCAGTCGCGCCGGCGCAACGTAACTTGGGATGCAAAAAGTGCGGGGTCCGGTCCGCATTTCCCAAGCGGCGCCTGACATCAATCGTGGGGTCCTGCATCCGGGCAATTCGACAACCAGCCAGGGAGAACCAAATGGTAGACAGCAAAAAGAGGCTCGCCGGCATGGCACTCGCGGCAACCGCAGCCGCTCTGTTCATGAGCGGATGCGCAGACATGGGCAGCGGCGGCGGATCATCCGCGAAAGTGCAGTGCCAGGGCGTAAATGCCTGCAAGGGCCTGAGCGATTGCCAGACCGCAAACAGCTCCTGCCAAGGCCAGAACGCCTGCAAGGGGCAGGGCTACGTTTCGCTTACTGCGGAGGAATGCCAGAAGGTCTCCGGCAAGGCGTAAACTTGGCCGAACCCGGCATTGCGGGGCATCCACTGGTGCGGATGCCCCGTAATTTATGCAACATGCAACGCCCATGACTACACAACCCGCGCTCGGCTTCGGACTGGGCCTGCGCACCGATCATTACGAGGAGATCCTCGCATCCCGGCCCAACGTGGACTGGTTCGAGGCGCTCTCGGAAAACTATCTGGTGCCCGGCGGCAAGCCGCTGCATTACCTGGACCGCATCCGCGCCGAATTCCCCATGGCGTTGCACGGCGTGTCGCTGTCGATCGGAAGCCACGATGCGCTGGACCGGGAATACCTCAAGGCGCTCAAACAACTGACGCAGCGGGTGCAGCCGGCCTGGGTGTCGGATCACCTGTGCTGGACCGGGGTAGCGGGGCGAAACTTGCACGACCTTTTCCCGCTGCCCTATACCGAAGAAGCGGCCGGGCACGTCGCCGCACGCGTGCGCGAGGTCCAGGATTTCCTCGGACGGCAGATTCTGCTGGAAAACGTGTCGACCTACGTGACCTTCGGCCAGTCGGAGATGAGCGAGTGGGAGTTTCTTGCGGAGGTCTGCGCGCGCGCCGATTGCCTGATCCTGCTCGACATCAACAACATCTACGTCAGCGCCTGCAACCACGGCTTCGATGCGCATGATTTTCTGAACGGCGTGCCGGCCGCGCGGGTGCGGCAGTTTCATCTTGCCGGTCACAGCAATTGCGGCACCCATATCATCGATACCCACGACGCCCCGATCGTCCACCCGGTGTGGGCGCTTTACCAGGCGGCGTTGCGGCGCTTCGGGCCGATCGCCACCATGATCGAGCGCGACGACAACATTCCGCCGCTGTCGGAGCTGGTGGCGGAACTGGATCAGGCGCGGCGGATCGCGGCGCAGACACTGACAGCAAGGGCGGCAGCATGAACGCGCTCACCGGCACCCAGGCACGCTTCCAGGCCTATGTGCTCGCTGGCGATGGCGCAATCGTCAGCGAAATCGCCGGCGCGGACGATATTTTCCGCCGCAACCGTCTCGATATCTACTACAACGCCTACCGGCTGCGGCTGGCAGAGGCCCTGGCGACCGACTACGAAATCCTCAAGACCTACCTCGGCAACGAGGTATTCGAGGCCATCGCCCGCGATTACATCGACGCGCATCCGTCGGTTTTCCGCAACCTGCGCTGGTTCGGCGGCCATCTTGCCGATTTTCTGTGCGACCAGCCGCGTTATGCAGGACAACCGATACTGGCCGACCTGGCGCGCTTCGAGTGGACGCTCGGGCTGGCTTTCGATGCGGCGGATGCGGCCGCATTGCGCTTCGAGGACGTTGCCTCGGTGCCGCCCGAAGACTGGGCCGGGCTGCGCCTCACGCCACACCCGGCGCTTCATGTTGTTGAGCTGCGGACCAATGCCGTCGAAGTCTGGAACGAACTCAAGAATGCGGACCGCAGCATCGCGCCGGAGAGCCTGCCCGGGCCGCTGCGGTGGGCCATCTGGCGCAAGCAACTCTCGCCCTACTTCCGCTCGCTCGAAGCCGACGAAGCCTGGGCGCTGGATGCCGTGCGCAATCAACTGAGTTTCGGTGAAATCTGCGCCGGGCTGTGCCAGTGGCAGACCGAAGAGCAGGCCGCGCCGCGCGCCGCCGCACTGCTGCGCGGCTGGGTGGACGAAGGTTGGATAGCATCGCTACAAACCGTGTAGCGTGCTGTTCAAAGACCGCCCTTACCGCGGAGGACGCAGAGCGGCGCACGGACACGTTACCGACGTAGTCGGCCGATTGCGGGTAGTGCGCCGAAGCGCCGCCTCCCGCCCCGGATGGCTACGCCACCGCCGTGTCGGCGGCGCCAGAGGAAAAACAAAAACGAGGAAAAGCAAATTTGCGGTGAAAGGCGGCAAGACTGTTCGCGAACACTTGGCGCCAACGATAACTGCGGTGGATCATTAGCCACTGAAACGTTTTTTACCCCCGTTTATTTTCTTGCTCTTGCCGATCCTCCGTGTCCTCCGTGGCAAGTGCTGGTTTCTGCCTTAATGGTCGCCCGCGCGCACGATCGCGGTCACCGCTATCTTGTGCGTGCGCTTGTCGGCGTCCTCGATCACCAGCGTGAGCGGCACTTTCGCCCCGGCAAGCAGCGGCTTTTTCAAATCGAGCAGCATCACGTGGTAGCCGCCGGGCGCCAGTTTCACCGGCCTGCCCGCGGGCAAATCGAGCGCTTTGACCGCGCGCATCTTCATGGTGCCACCGTCCATTGTCATCGAGTGCACTTCTGCGGCGCCCGCGACCGGACTGGCCACACCGGTAAGTCGCGCCTTGCGCGGGCTGACGATCTCCATGTAAACGCCACCCACCTTCTGACCGGGCACCGTGGCGCGAGCCCATGGATCGATCACGCGGATTGCGTCCGCCGCCGGCGCCGCTGACGGAACCGACACAGCAGCAATCAACGAAAGACGTACCGCAGCACGAAGGAAGCCGGCTGTGAATCGAATCGTCATGTGGTTGCGAGTAGAGATTGCGAAAGCCGCGCATTGTTCCAGAGTAGGCGGCGCTGCGCAACCGCAGGAGGAAAGGGGACGTGATATATAATCCGCTTCGCTCTCGCATGATGAGAATATTCGCTGCATTGTTCGTCTGCTTCGGCAGCACCCTGGCTTTTGCGCAGGCCCCGTTGAATGGCGCCGTCACGCTCGGGCCGCTGGCCTCCAAGTCGTATCTGCTGTTGGACATGCTCAGCCGCCAGGTCCTGGCCGCGAAGAATCCCGACACGCACATCGAACCGGCGTCGCTTGCCAAGCTGATGACTGCTTACGTGGTGTTCGACGCCTTGCGGCAGAAACGCGTCACGCTGTCACAGCCGCTGACGATTTCGGAAAATGCCTGGCGCGCGCCTGGCTCGCGCATGTTTCTGGATCCCGGCAAGTCCGTCGCCATCGAGGACTTGCTGCACGGCATGATCGTGCAGTCGGGTAATGACGCGTCCATCGCGCTGGCGGAAGGCATTGCCGGAGCCGAAGCAGCCTTTGCCGAGTGGATGAACCGCGAGGCTGCGCGCCTGGAAATGAAAAATTCGAACTTCGTCAACGCGACCGGGCTGCCGAATCCGCAGCAATACTCTACGGCTGCCGACCTGGCGGCTTTGTCGGCAGCGATCATCCGCGAGTTTCCGCAGTACTTTCCGATGTATCGCATGCGCGATTTCCGCTACAACAACATCACCCAGTACAATCGCAACCGTCTGCTCGGGCGCGATCCCTACGTGGACGGCCTCAAGACCGGCTACACCGAGAGCTCCGGCTTCTGCATGATCGGCACCGCGCAGCGCAATGGCCGGCGCCTGATTGCCGTGGTGATCGACGCCGGTTCGGAGGGCGGCCGCGCAGCGGAGGCGCAGAAATTGCTCAACTACGGTTTCGAGGCCTTCGACACCGTGAAGCTCTACGCCAGGGGCCAGCCAGTGCATCAACTGCCGGTATGGAAAGGCAACAGCGAACAATTGAAGGCGGGATTCACCGACGATTATTACGTGACCATTCCCAAGGGGTCGGCCGACCGCATCGGCGCCCGGCTGGAAAGCATGCAACCACTGATTGCGCCGATCCGCGCGGGGGATAGAGTCGGGACGCTGCGTCTGACTTTCGACGGCCAGCCCTTCGGAGAGCGCACCCTCGTCGCCCTGGAGACCGTCGGCATCGCCAACCTGTTCGTACGTGGATGGCACAGTCTGCGGCTGCTGGCGCAGTGATTCGGCGATTAAGCGATTAAGCGATTGGGCGATTGGGCGATTGGGCGATTGGGCGATTAAGTGATTTAAAACCGAATCCCGATTTACGATTCCCGATTTACGATTCCAGACTTACGATTCCCGATTTACGATTCACCATTCACCATTTACCCAATCACTCAATCACCAAATCCCTGCCCTCCAATGATTTATCTCAACGGCGAGTTCATGCCGATCGAACAGGCCAGGGTCCCGGTGCTCGATCGCGGCTTCATCTTCGGCGACGGCGTATACGAAGTCATACCGGTGTACTCGCGGCATCCGTTTCGCCTCGCCGAGCATCTGCGCCGTTTGCAGGCCAGCCTCGACGGCATCCGGCTCGGCAATCCCCATGACGACGCCACATGGACGCGGCTAACGCGCCGTCTGATCCAACTCAATGCGCCCGAGGATCAGTCGCTGTACCTGCAGATCACCCGCGGCGTGGCGAAGCGCGATCACGCTTTCCCCCCTGGCGTGGCGCCGACCATATTCATGATGAGTAATGCGCTTTCCATGCCGCCTCGGGAGCAGGTGGAAAAGGGCGTCGGAGCGATCACGGCCGCTGACAATCGCTGGTTGCGCTGCGACATCAAGTCCATCGCGTTGTTGCCCAATGTACTGTTGCGGCAACTCGCGGTGGATGCCGGCTGCGTCGAAGCCGTGTTGGTGCGCGACGGCATCATGATCGAAGGCGCGGCCAGCAATATTTTCGTGGTCAAGGACGGCGTTCTACTGGCACCGCCGAAGAGTCATCTGATGCTGCCTGGTATCACTTACGACGTGGTGCTGGAACTGGCGCAGGCCGACGGCACCAAATACGAGGTCCGCGCAATTCCCGAGGCGGAGTTGCACGGCGCCGACGAGGTGTGGCTCACCTCTTCCACCAAGGAAGTGCTGGCGATCGTCAAGCTGGACGGCAAGGCCGTCGGCCGCGGCATCCCCGGGCCGGTATTCAGGCGCATGTATGCGCTGTACCAGGAGTACAAGGAGCGCGTGATGCGCACCCCGGGAAATTGACTCTGAAAACAGCATTAACGCATTCACCGCCAGGGACGCCAAGGGAAACCAAATGCAAGAGTTAAGTGGGTGTTCAAACCCCGTGCAGGCATCGGCGTGGCGACTGACGCGGTACCCTAGACCAGCCTCGCCTTCACGCCATTATCTTTCCCCGGCGTCCTTGGCGTCCCTGGCGGTTAACGCTTGGCCCTTATGAGCTTGATGGAAAGCACTTCCCTCATCGAGTACCCGACCGACTTCCCGATCAAGGTCATGGGCAGGCGCGAGCCACGGCTGGTGCAGACGATCATCCAGATCGTGCGGCGCCATGCGCCGGACTTCGATCCGGCAAGCGTGGAAATGCGCACGAGCAAAAAAAACAGCTACCTCAGCGTCACCTGTACCGTGCGCGCCACCTCGCGCGAGCAGCTCGATGCGCTGTACCAGGAGTTGTGTGATCATCCGTCAGTGGTCATGGTCCTGTGAAGCACCGTGACGGTCGTGACGAACGTGACACGTGACGCGTTTGGCAAGGCGAATCCGGTGTCAACTGAGCCTTACTCAGTCCTCGGTCTTCAGTCCTCAGTCCTCTTGCGCCGGCTCGGCTTGTCGGACTACGAAAAGACCTGGCGTGCGATGCAAAGCTTCACGGCGGCACGCGACGCGGGTACTGCCGACGAACTCTGGCTGGTCGAGCACCCGCCGGTCTATACGCTCGGACTCAACGGAAAAGCACAGCACCTGCCGCGAGCCGCTAACGGCATTCCCGTCATCAAAGTGGATCGCGGCGGACAAATCACTTATCACGGTCCGGGGCAGATCGTCGTTTACACCCTGCTCGACCTGCGCCGCCGCGGTTTGGGAGTGCGGGCGCTGGTGCGGAAGCTGGAAAACGCGGTGATAGAATTGCTTGCGGACTACGGCATCGAAGCAAAAGGCCGCGACGATGCGCCGGGCGTATATGTGGCCGGCGCAAAACTGGCGGCGCTGGGTCTACGCGTGCGTAACGGCTGTTGCTTTCACGGCTTGAGCCTGAACGTGGATGTGGACCTGTCGCCGTACCGCGCGATCGATCCATGCGGTCATCCGGGCCTGCAAGTCACCCGCTTGCGCGACCTGGGAATCGACGAACCCGCGGAAGCGGTCGCGGAGAAACTTCTTGTGAAACTGGCCGACGGAATCTGAGCAGGCTTCCCCGATGGACGAAACCGTAAAACGCCAAACCGGAGAGCAGAAGACCGCGCGCAACCCGGTCAAAGTCATCCCCATCGCGCCGCTGAAGAAACCGGACTGGATCCGCGTCAAGTCTGCGGGCAGCCAGAAATTCTACGAAGTCAAACAGGCGCTGCGCGAACACAAGCTGCATACCGTGTGCGAGGAGGCCTCGTGCCCGAACATCGGCGAGTGCTTCGGCAAGGGCACAGCCACGTTCATGATCCTGGGCGACCTGTGCACGCGCCGCTGCCCGTTCTGCGACGTGGCGCACGGCCGGCCGCTGGCTCCCGACACCGCGGAGCCGCTCAACCTGGCGAAAACCATCGCGGCGATGAAACTCAATTATGTCGTTATCACCAGCGTGGACCGCGACGACCTGCGCGACGGCGGTGCGCAGCACTTCGCCGAGTGCATCCGCGCGGTGCGCAGCCACTCGGCGCACACCCGTATCGAAGTGCTGGTACCCGACTTTCGCGGCCGTCTCGAAGTCGCGCTCGACCGGCTCTCGGCTTGCCCGCCTGACGTGATGAACCACAATCTCGAGACCGTGCCGCGGCTGTACAAACAGGCCCGCCCCGGCGCTGATTATCGCAATTCGCTGAAACTGCTGAAGGACTTCAAGGTGCGCTTCCCCGAAATTCCCACCAAGTCCGGATTGATGGTGGGACTGGGCGAGACCGACGACGAAATACTGGAGGTGATGCGCGATTTACGCAGACACGACGTGGAGATGCTCACCATCGGCCAGTACCTGCAACCAACCCGGGGACACCTGCCGGTGCTGCGCTACGTCGAACCGGCGCGCTTCAGGCAATTTGAACGCGAAGCACTGGCAATGGGATTCCGTCACGCCGCCTGCGGGCCGCTGGTGCGCTCCTCCTACCACGCCGACCAGCAGGCGCGCGAAGCGGGGATCGAGTAATTCGGTGATTGAGTGATTAGGTGATACGGTGATTGGGTATTCAGACGTCTAGTCATTTAATCGCCTAATCCCCGAATCACTCAATCACCGAATCACTCAATTGGCCGCAGCAACGCGAGCAGGTCATGGCCTTGACCCGTTATTGCGACGAGCCCGGCAATGATCTCTCCAGTAGTTTTCAGGACACGGTCGCGAAGACGGCTGCCGCCACCGTCTGCGGCCAAGCTGACTCGCCGGGTGCGGATGCGTTCCACTACGAAACCCGTTCGCTGTGCCAGCATCCGCATTGAACGGGGGTTGAAAAAGCTGATGTGTCCGCCGTGTTTGCGGATCTGCAGATAATCCCAATCAGCGCCCAGAACTCGCAGCGTTAAACTGCCCGCGTTGCCCGTTCCGATCGCGAGCACGCCGTCGGTTTTCAGAACACGGCGGCATTCGCGCAGGAGCGACAGGGGATCCGTTAGATGTTCGATAACCTCGAGGACGGCGATGGCATCGAAAGAACCCTCGGGAAAGGCAGCCTGCTCAAGCGTGCCGCGGAACACGGAAAAGCCCGCCGCCGCGGCCGACTTCGCTGCCTTCGGCGCCGGCTCCACGCCCTGCACGTCGAATCCACGAGCCCTGGCAGCGGTCATGAATGCCCCGCTCGAACACCCAACGTCAAGAAGCGAGATCCGCCGCTTTCCGTCTCCGCGCGCAGTCCGAATTGCTCCGAGTATTTTTGCGGCCCTTTTTTCCCGCCTCGCCACGGATCCTTCCTCCGGATTGGTCCCGGCTTCGGTATCGAACTCCTTCATGGACGCCCAATAGCCGGACGCATCCACCGAGCTGACAAGCTGGCCGCACTCCGGGCATGCGCGCAGCGGTCCCTCAGGCAACACGATCCCGGTGGCCTGCAAAGCCGCGGCACAACCAATGGGACAGTCGGTGATAAACGGAGTGTAGGAATGACGGGCCCGCATATTCATGAGTTCCCTGTTCGGCGGGATTCTGGCAACCGTATCCGGCGGACGCGCACCGCGCAAGTTGCACAGAGCCGGCAAAGTTCAGGCAAGAGCGTGCTCGACCTCTGCAATCACCCGCTCCGCCGGCATATATTGCAGACAATCGCTGAATGAATTTATGTGGCGGTCGCAACCTTCAAGCATGCACGGCACACAGTGCGCCACGCCTTGCAGCAGACGCACGTTGACCGCCGACTGCGTGCCGACCCGCCGCCAGGGATTGCTCTTCACATCGAAACCTTTCGGCCACGGGCCCCACTTCACCGGGTTGGACGGACCGAACAGGGCGACCGTCGGCACGCCCAGGCCAGCGGCCATATGGGTCACCACCGTGTCCGGACCGACGTACACCCGGGCCCGGCTCAGCAGTGCGCCCAGTTGCCCCAGACTCAGCTTTCCCGCGAGGTTCAGGGGCCCGCCGCCCGCCTCGCGCCGGATATTTTCGCAGTAAGCCACTTCCTCCGTCGCGCCGCTTCCGGATAACAGCACGCGCAACCCCTTCGACTCGAGCCAGCGCGCCAGCGCCACCCAACCGTCCACGTGCCACATCTTGTAATTGAACTTCGGATACGGGTGCAGAACCACGTACGGAACGCTGCGCACGGCTGTGGGAATCAGGTCCTCGAGCGCCGATTCGTCGGCACGGCTCCAGGACACCACCACCTCTGCACTGGCAGCCACGCCCAGCGCCTCGGCAAGCTTCAGGTTCATGCGCACCGTGTGCGTGTCCCGGTCGTCGAAGGGCACGCGCACCTGCAGCAACCGTGACTTCCAGAAATGCTTGCGCTCGGCGGATACCATGCCGCCGCGACGCCTGCCGGCAGCCCATGCATAGAAGGTCGGCCGGTCGCCGGCCAACAGCGAGAGCGCAAGATCGTAGCGCCGCCATAGCTTGGCAAGAAGCCCGAACTGCTCTCCCAACGTGGCCTGCTCAGGGATAACGATGATCGAGCCGAGGTCGGGATTGGCGGTGAGCACACCGTCCGTGCCCGCGAAGACCAGGGCGTCGATCCGGGCATCCGGCCACGCCAGCCGCAACGAGCGCAGCAATGGCGTCGCCAGCAACACATCACCGATGCGACGCGTGCACACCACCAGCACGCTTGCCGGGGCACTCATTCAGCCTGGAACGGAAGAAGAAAAATAGCGGTCGAGCCCGGTTTCCGCGCGGACTCGGCTGGAGCGCAGCAACTCTTCCAGCTTTCGCTGATTTTCGGGCAGGCGGCTTCTGTCGTTCTCCGGGTGCCAGAGATGAAAAACCGGCGCGGCAAATCTTGCGCTCTTGTGCTGCACACCGGCGTGCAGCAAACGGATAACCAGATCGGAGTCTTCCAGGCCCCAGCCTGAGTAGGTTTCGTCCAGACCGTTCACGCGCAACAGATCCTCCCGCCACGCCGACAGGTTGCAGGTCTTCACACCCTCCCACTGCTGGGGCCGACGCGTACGGAAACCGCCGTCGGGCAGTCGCAGCAGCGGCAGCCAGCGGTTGATGCCGCCACGCAGCCAGCGTTCGACCCACCTGGCTGCGTTCCATTGCTGAACCGGCAGCAGGCTATCGAGCACCTCGCGGGTGAACCCCTCGGAAAGCAATATGCGGTTACCCGACAAAAAACAACCGGGCTCGGCGAGTCGCCTGTGCGCCGAAACGAAATAACGCGCGGGAATGCAGTCCCCGTCAGTGAAGATCACATATTCGGCGTCAGTCGCCGCCAGCGCGCGGTTGCGCGCGGCCGCCGCGCGGAATCCGCGGTCTTCCTGCCAGACATGCCTGACGGGGAAATTCGCCCTGGACCCGAACTCCTGCGCCACGCTGCGCGTGGCCGCGGTTGAACCGTCATCGGCGACGATCAACTCGAATTGCGAATCATCCTGGGCGAGATAGCCGCGCAGAACCGCCGCCAGCGCGTCCGGACGGTTATAGGTGGTCACGATCACCGCACAGCGCATCACTTTTTTTCGTTCAGCAGCATCAGCTTCAAGTAGCGGTAATACGTGCCTTCGGCGTTGGACACCGCCAGCATGAAGCCGTGCCGCCCGTCGAGAAACCCGGCCTTGAAAACGTAGGTCCGCAAGAATGTCCAAAGACCGTGCAACAGCGCCCTGGACAATGACCCGCTGCGTCCTTTGTCGCGCAACATTTCCGCACTCGCGGTCGAGTAGCGGTCGATCTTGTGCAGCACCTCCTCGAAGTTCTCGAAAGCCAGATGCACAAGGTGATTCCCCAGCCGTCCGGTGGCGCCGTTCACGATCAGTTTTTCATGCACCAGATCGTCCGAAAAGTGCGCTTTGCCACGGCGGAACAGGCGGGTCACATGGTCCGGCCACCAACCGCCGTGGCGCATGAAGCGCCCGCAGTAATTCGACAGCCGCGGCAATTCATAGGCGTCCGGGCCAGCGGACACGGACAAAACCGTGCGGATTTCGTCACGCAGCTCGGGCGTCACTTGCTCGTCGGCGTCCAGTGAGAGCACCCAGTCACCGGTAGCTCGTTGCAATGCGCGATTCTTCTGCGCACCGAATCCCGGCCAGTCGGTCTCATGAACGTACTGCGTGTACTCGCGGCAGATCTGCACCGTGGCATCGGTGCTGTGCGAGTCCAGCACGACGATCTCGTCCGCCCATTTCACAGATTCCAGGCAGCGGCGGATACCGGCCTCCTCGTTGCGGGTGATGATGACGACCGACAGTTTCATTGATCGAGTCTGACTGCTCGGAGAACCGGCGCTGGGGACACTACACGGGCGACCCTCACAGTGGACGAGTCATCGCCCAAGTGGGGTGTTGTCATCGGCGCTACCGTGCACGCCCCGGATAGCACTGCACAGTAGCCATGGCCTGCCCGCATATCGACAGGATCATACCAAAGCAAACCGAAAAGCCGGCGCGACTTTGTGAATTCCCATGGAATTTTGCTATTGTGCGCATTGTGAAAAATGCCGGTGTTTACCTCAATCGTCCGCCGCGGGCCTGAACCGGAAAGCGACCCGCGCCGATGGCCCGCATCTCAGTCGTCACCCCGGTCTACAAGGCGGAAGGCTGCCTGGAGGAACTGTACCGGCGGCTGGCCGCTGCGCTCGGCGAAATCACCCAGGATTTCGAGATCATCATGGTCGAGGACTGCGGGGGCGACCGCTCCTGGGAGATCATCGGCGATCTTGCCCGCGGGGACGCGCGGGTCAAGGGCATCCAATTCAGCCGCAACTTCGGCCAGCACTACGGCATCACCGCGGGACTGGACTTCTGCGACGGCGACTGGGTGGTGGTGATGGATTGCGACCTGCAGGACCGCCCCGAGGAGATTCCACGCCTTTACGCCAAGGCACAGAAGGGCTACGAGGTCGTGGTGGCGCGCCGGGGCAAGCGCAACGACCCGCCACTGAAGCGACTCTCTTCGTGGCTGTTCTACCGGCTGTTCAGTTATCTCACCGACAGCGATTACGATCCGCAGACTGGAAATTTCCGCATTGTCTCGCGCAAAGTCGTCGACAGTTTCCGGCAAATGCGCGAGCAACTGCGGTTCTTCGGCGGGCTGGTCGGCTGGATGGGCTTCCCCACCGCTACGCTCGACGTGCAGCATGCCGACCGCTTCGAGGGCCGCTCGACCTACACCTTCGCCAAGTTGTGGAGTCTTGCCGCCGACACCATCATCGCCTACTCCGACAAGCCGCTACGCCTGACGGTGCGCCTCGGTTTCCTGGTGGCCCTGCTGGCGTTCTGTTACGGGGTCTACATCCTGTTTCACGCCCTCTACTATGGCTCGCCGATCACCGGTTGGAGCAGCCTGATCGTGTCGATCTATTTCACCGGCGGCATCATCATCGCCACGCTGGGCATACTCGGCATCTACCTGGGCAAGGCGTTCGACGAATCCAAGAAACGCCCGCTCTACATCGTGATGCGCACCACCTTCCATGGCGAACAGAAGCCTGATTGAGCCCACGCCGTGGGACGCCGCGGCGCTCGGGGTCGACAGTTACCAACTCAGGCAGGCCGATAGCGAGGCGATGGTGCAGATGCGGCAGGCGCCGGGTCACTACACCGTCAAAGTCGACCCACTGGCTTCCAAGAAACTGCTGCACGATCACGGCTTCTATTACTGCGATACGCTGATCGAGCCGCATTGCGCCGCCGGCCGCTTCAACCCCGTGGCACATGAAGGCGCGGCGGTCAGCCGCGACACCCAGCTCGATGCCCTGCTCGAGATCTGCCGCGGCGCCTTTGCCCACGGCCGCTTCCACCGCGATTTCAACGTCGAGACCGCGCGCGCCGACGCCCGCTACGACGGGTGGCTGGCGCAACTCCATGCTGAAGGGCGCGTTCACGGCTTGTTGTTCGACGGAACACTTGCCGGATTCGCGGCGGCGATCGACGGCCGCCTCGTGCTGCACGTCGTCGCCCGTCAGTTCCGAGGCCGGGGTCTCGCGCGCGCGCTGTGGACTGCGTTATGCACAGATCTGTTCGCCCATGGCGCTGCGGAAATCAGCAGTTCGATTTCCGTCGCCAACATGGCGGCCCTCAACCTTTACGCCTCGCTCGGCTTCCGCTTCCGCAATCCGCTGGACGTCTATCATTGCGTGATCCCATGAGCTACGTTTATATCGCCTGTACGATTCTGCTAACCGTTTACGGGCAGATTGTAATCAAGAGCCAGGTGTTGAAGGCGGGTGCGCTTCCCGAGGCCAGCGCCGACAAAATTTGGTTTCTGCTGAACCTGCTGCTGGATCCCTGGGTGGCAAGCGCGCTGGTCGCGGCGTTGCTGGCTTCGGTGACCTGGATGGCGGCC
>JBQTIV010000064.1:0-15330 GCA_052387775.1 Betaproteobacteria bacterium | reverse complement strand
TCGCCGCGCTGCTCAAACAGATGGGCACGGGACTGCTGGTCACGGAAATGCTGGGGCAGGGAATCAACATGGTGACCGGAGACTATTCGCGTGGCGCGGCCGGATTCTGGATCGAGAATGGCGAGATTGCCTATCCTGTGCAGGAGGTGACGGTCGCCGGAAATCTCAAGGATATGTTCCGGAACATCGTCGCAATCGGTACCGACGTGATGGTGCGCGGCTCGCGCCAAACCGGTTCGGTGCTGCTCGAGGGCCTCACCGTTGCTGGAGAATGAGGCCGCAAAGGCCGTGAATATCGTAAACGGCCAATCCAAATGGAGACACATGCATTGTGTTTTCTCGGCAATGGATAGCTGAATAGTCAAATACTGTATCAACGCCTGGTCAGTGATCTCCGACATTCACGACATTCACGACATTCACGCCATTCACGATAGCAAGCGTTCGCAGTGCCTCTGATGATCGCATTCCGATTTCTGGCTGCGCTGGCTCTTGCGCTCTGTCTTGTCGCTTGCAGCGACGCGCCGCCGCCGTTGCCGCGACTCGGCGCCGATGACGTCGTGCTCGCTTTCGGTGACAGCATCACCTACGGGACCGGGGCTCGCACCGAAGAGAGTTACCCGGAAGTGCTGGGTCGGTTGATCGGACGGCGCGTGGTCGGCGCCGGCGTTCCCGGAGAAGTCACCGCCGACGGCCTGCAGCGCCTGCCCGATGTGCTCGCGGAAGTGAAGCCGAAGATCCTGTTGCTTTGCCTGGGTGGCAATGACATGTTGCGCAAGGTCGAGCCGACCGTTATCGAATCCAATTTGCGGACGATGGTGCGCGTGGCCAGGGATCGCGGCATCGCCGTGGTCCTGATCGCCGTACCCAGGCCGGCGTTGTTCGGCCGCGATGTCGCCTATTACCAGACCATCGCCAAGGAAAACGATCTGCCGCTGGAGGGCGATATTCTCGAGGACATTTTGTTCGACAATGAATTCAAGGCCGATCCGATCCACCCCAACGCCAGGGGTTATCGGCGCTTGGCGGAAGCGATCGCCGTGTTGCTGAGGCGCGCTGGAGCCGTCTAGCAGATCATCGTCGGGGGAAGGTGACAGCGAATCCGCCCAACGGTTATGCGGGCCAGGATGTTTGTCATTCGCGCCCGGACTCGAGGACGCGCGAAGGCCAGCAGACTGCTTCCGGTGTTAGCGATTACCGATCCCTTCATGGAAAATGCAATGCGGGAATACCGATGATCATGGCTCTGCAATTCGACGAAGTGACCTGCACGTTTCCGGCCCGCGCTGGCAGCGCTGGTGCATATACCGCCATTGAAGGAGTGGACTTGCGGGTCGCCGAAGCCGAGTTCGTCGCGGTGGTCGGCCCGACCGGCTGCGGCAAGTCCACGCTGCTCAATGTTGCCGCCGGGCTGTTGAAACCGACCGGCGGGTCCGTGAAGGTTTTTGGCGAACGCCTCCTGGGGATCAATCGCCGTTCCGGTTATCTGTTCCAGAGCGATGCATTGATGCCCTGGCGCAGCGCGCTCGACAACGTGACGGCGGGACTGGAGTTCCGCGGCGTTGGCAGAAAGGAGGCGAGCGAGCGGGCGGGCGACTGGCTCAAACGTGTCGGCCTGGCCACGCACGCGCACAAGTATCCTCACGAACTCTCAGGCGGCATGAAAAAACGTGTGGCGCTGGCGCAGACGCTGATCCTCGATCCGAAAATCCTGCTGATGGACGAGCCTTTCTCCGCGCTCGACGTGCAGACGCGCAGCCTGATGGGCAACGAGCTGCTGGCACTCTGGTCGCAGGACCGCAAGTCGGTCGTGTTCGTCACCCATGACCTCGAGGAAGCCATTGCGCTCTCCGATCGCGTGGTGGTGATGTCGGCGGGACCGGCGAGCCGCCTGATCGGAAAATTTCCGATCGACCTGCCGCGGCCGCGCGATGTCGCCGAAATTCGATTGACGCCGCACTTTGTCGAGTTGCATACGCTGATCTGGAGCGCGCTCAGGGACGAAGTGCAAAAAGCCTACGCCCATTCTCTTGCATAAAGACAAGTCGTTTACCACGGAGGACATGGAGGAAAGGCAAGAACAATATACGGGGTTAAGATCATTCAATGACTGATGATCCATCGTAGTGAACGTTGGCGACAAAGGTTCACGAACAATCATCTCGCGTTTAAATCCGGTTTATTTTTCCTCGTTTTTGGTTTTCCTCCGTGTCCTCCGTGGTCAAGGAACTGGTGAATTAATGAAAACGAAAGGCGTACTGGCGGTGATGCAGGTGGGCCTGTTGCTGGGGCTGTTTGGACTCTGGCATGTGCTCGTAAAAACGGAAGTCTTGCCGGCCTTCTTTTTCGGCGAACCGCTGATCGTCCTCGAGCGGGTCTGGAACTGGTTCGCCAGCGGCAGGATCTTTCCGCACCTCGGCATCACGCTGCTCGAGACCGTGCTGGCGTTTGCGATCGGCACCGTGCTAGGACTCGTATTCGGGCTGTGGCTGGCGTTGTCGAATATGGCGTCGAAGCTGCTCGACCCCTACATCACCGCGCTCAACTCCATGCCACGGGTAATCCTGGCGCCGATCTTCGCGGTGTGGTTCGGATTGGGGATCTGGTCGAAGGTGCTTCTCGGCGTGACGCTGGTGTTCTTCATCGTGTTTTTCAGCGTCTATCACGGGGTGCGCGAAGTCAGCCCCGCGGTGCTTGCCAATGCGCGGATGTTGGGCGCGTCGGGCCGGCAATTGCTGCGGCACGTGTATTTGCCGAGTGCTACGGCCTGGGTTTTCTCCAGCCTGCACGCTTCGGTGGGAATGGCCTTCGTCGGCGCAGTGGTGGGCGAGTATCTCGGATCGGCGAAGGGCGTCGGCTATCTGATCCTTCAGGCCGAGGGCGTGTTCGACATCAACACCGTGTTCGCCGGCGTGCTGGTGCTCACGGCTTGCGCGCTGGTGCTCGATCGCATCGTTACGGCTGCCGAGCGGCGCCTGCTGCGCTGGCGCCCCGGCAACGTCTCCGCCTCCTCTTGACAAAAGTATAAGACCAACTCCGAACGCAGAGCACGCAGAGGACGCAGTGGAAAGGCAAGAGTAAGAAAAAAATGGGTTCGGGTAAGAACCTTTCGCTGCACAATTTGCCGTCTCCGCGAATATTGGCGGCACGGATTCGCAGACAGTCTCCTTGCTCTTAACCCAGATTGGCTTTTCCTCTTTTTTGTCTGTCCTCCGCGTTCTCTGCGTCCTCTGCGGTGAGAGTTATTTGATCTTCTTGAGGCAGAGGCAGGGTTCGTGCTAGAACACCGTCATTCGTCGAACAACAATCATACGCAATGGAATTTGCCAATCACGCGATTCTGATCGGCGCGCTGCTGGTGTTGTTGAGCATCGTGGTGGGCAGCCTCTCGGCCCGTACCGGCGCGCCGCTGTTGCTGGTTTTCCTCGCGGTGGGGATGCTTGCCGGCGAGGAAGGGCCGGGCCGCATTCTCTTCAGCGATTACCAGACCGTCTACCTGGTCGGCACAATGGCGCTCGCCATCATCCTGTTTGACGGCGGCATGCGCACCCACACCGAAAGCTTCCACGTCGGATTGTGGCCGGCGGTGTCGCTCGCTACCTTCGGGGTCATCCTGACGGCTGTAATCGTCGGCGTGGCTGCGGCATGGCTCCTCGAGCTCGACCTCATGAAGGGATTACTGATTGGTGCCATCATCGGCTCGACCGATGCCGCCGCGGTGTTCTCGGTGCTGAGTTCGCGAGGCATGCGCCTCAAGCAGAGGGTCGGTGCGACGCTCGAAATCGAATCGGGCTGCAACGATCCGATGGCGGTGTTCCTGACCCTGGTTTTTATCGAGGTCGTGCGTGCCGGCGAACATTCGCTGGGCTGGTCGATGATGTGGGAGTTCGTCTGGCAGTTCGGGCTCGGCGGGCTGGCCGGATTCGTCGGCGGACGCGTGCTCGTGTGGCTGCTCAATCGCGTCAGCCTCAGCAGCGGGCTGTACCCGCTGCTGGCGATGGCAGGTGGCTTGGTAACCTATGGCACCACCACGGTATGGGGCGGCAGCGGTTTTCTGGCGATCTACCTGGCGGGACTGATCCTCGGCAACGCGCGGGTAAAGTCGCAGGGAAACATTCTCAAGGTTCACGATGGCATGGCATGGCTGTCGCAGATCAGCCTGTTCCTGATGTTGGGCCTGCTGGTCACACCCTCCGCGCTGATCCCCACCGCGGTGGATGCGCTGCTGGTCGCGATCGTGCTGATGGTGGTCGCGAGGCCGATGGCGGTCTGGCTCTCGCTGCTGCCTTTCAGCTTCCCCAAGCGCGAACAAGTCTTCATCGCCTGGGTGGGTCTGCGCGGCGCGGTGCCGATCGTGCTGGCGCTGTTCCCGGCCCTGGTCGGGCTGCCGGAATCCTCGGTCTATTTCAATGTTGCCTTCTTCGTGGTGCTGACGTCACTGGTCGTGCAGGGCTGGACAGTCGCGCCGCTGGCTCAAGCGCTGCGACTGAAGCTGCCGACGGAGCACGCGCCTTATTACTCGGAGTTTGTCGAGGTGCCGGGGCATGAGGGCCTGCGGCTGCTCGGCTACCAGGTCACCGAATTGAGCCCGGCGATCGGACGAGGCGTCAACCAACTACAGCTGCCGGCTGGCGTACGCGTGGTAGTGGTCTTTCGCGGCGGCAAGGTGTTGGAGTCGGTCAGCCGACTCGAAATCACGGCGCGGGATCTGGTCTACGTGATCACCACCGACGAACACATGACGCTGCTGGATCACCTGTTCGTGCCCGCGGACGACACCGAGGAGTCCGAGCAGCAGCGTTTCTACGGCAGTTTCACGCTAAACGGCGATGCGCCGCTTGGCGAGGTCGCGGATATCTACGGCGTGGAGCTTACGGAGTGGGTGAGGTCGCAGACGCTTGCGCAGTACATCGACCGGCAGTTTCACCGCCGGCCGGTGGTGGGCGACTACATCAGCATCGGCGTCATGAACCTGGTGGTGCGGGAAATCCAGGGGCGCAATATTTCCAAGGTCGGTATAGTCGTTCGTAATCGTTAGCCCCGGAGAGGTAAACTCTCCCAATGGCGGGAACTCGACATCGATCAACTCACCATCGAGGAGACAGAGGGGGGGCGGCATGAAGTTTGGAGCGATCGGATTGATCCAGGACGAACATCGTTCGCTCGCGGCCGTGGTCCAGGCCGCCGAGTTCCTGGTGCGCAAATACCTCCGCGAAAGCAAGACGCCGGACTTCAAGCTGCTGCACGCGATGCTGTATTACATTCGCGAGTTCCCGGAGCGCCGACATCACCCGAAGGAGGACAAGGTGCTTTTTGCGAAACTGAAGGCGCGCACCTCGGAGGCCGACGCAGTAATCGCCGATCTGGAGCAGGAGCACGCGCGCGGCGGGCAGATGCTGAACGCGCTGACCGTGGCGCTCAGCAACTGGGAAGCCGGCGCCTCCCAAGGAGCGATGGAATTCGAAGCTGCGCTAAACCGATTCGCCGATTTCTACTGGCGGCACATGGAAAAGGAGGAGAAGCACGTCCTGCCCGTGGCCGAGCGAACCTTCAGTGATCAGGACTGGGAGGAAGTCGAATCGGCGTTCGCGGCGAACGCCGACCCGATGCTCGGCAAGCATACCGGCGACGAATTCCGCGAACTATTTACCCGGATCGTGCGCCTGACGCCCGCGCCGATAGGTCTTGGCGATGCCGACACCTGACGTGCGCTAACTACGTAAAGCGCTCACCGCGGAGGACGCGGAGGACGCAGAGCCGCGGCGGCGCGCTCGTCGTTGGCGATGAGCACACAGGTATCGGTGGGCGGAGCGGCAAGCGACATGTTCAGCACTAGCAGTTCGTCACGGCGGAACGCGTGCACCTGCACGGCTTCGCCGGGACGGTAAATGCTCGCGGGCAATGAGACCTTATCTCGCATTGGTCATCATGGCAGGCAGTTGCCTTTTTTGCGGGCTTCATGCTGCGTCCGCTGCTCCTTGTGACCAGGAACCCTCCATGCAGGCGGTCACGCAGTATCAGCGCATACACGATGTTGCCACCCGGCGTCGCGGCCCCGGTCCTGATGCGATAGAGTTGGACTTTTTAGTGGTCATGCGCGTCAGGGATCAACTTGCAGTATGGGAAAGCAGCCCCGATTCGGTGTGTTTGTCCCTGACGACGGTCGGGGAAAACGCCCGCGAGTGCGATGTGTACGGAATGGCGGTGAAGGTTAGCGCCGGCGAATTCGTTTTCTCCGAAGGAAATTGTGTCATCCGTTTTTCAATTGGGGCGGAAAGCGTGGAATTACGGGTAACCAGCGAGGGGTGCACTGCGGGCCTTTGCGCGGGGCAGGGCGCCATCGAGAACGCAACGTATGTCCGGTCGCCGAATTGAAACACATCGCGCCACGGCAGTAAGGCCGTAGGCACGATCATTCAACATCCAAGCCGCCGCAGGTGTGCCGAGTGATCTCGCGAACGCGAGTCTCGATTCTGACGTCGTTGGCGATGATCGCTTTCGCCGGCAATTCGTTGCTTTGCCGCATGGCGCTGAAACACACGGCGATCGACCCGGCCACGTTCACTTCGATCCGCATGCTCTCCGGCGCAATTGCGCTCTGGCTTATCGTGAGCATGCGCACCGGCAGTCGCGCGCAGAGAGGAAGCTGGCCCTCGGCGCTCGCGCTCTTCGCCTACGCGGCCGCCTTTTCGTTTGCCTATGTCAATCTATCCGCGGGTATGGGTGCATTGCTGCTGTTTGGCGCGGTGCAGGCCACCATGATCCTGTTCGGACTGTGGAAGGGCGAGCGGCTGAACGGTTTGCAGGGCATTGGACTTACGACGGCCCTCGGTGGGCTGGTCGCACTGGTGCTGCCGGGGGTGTCCGCGCCGCCTCCGGGCAGCGCGATATTGATGGTGGGCGCCGGCGTGGCGTGGGGCGTGTACTCGCTGCGTGGTAAGGGAGCAGATCCTCTGCCGACGACCGCGGGCAATTTCCTGCGGGCCGTTCCTCTCGCCGCAGGACTGAGCTTGTTGCTGCTTTCCCTGGCGCGCGCGGACGTGCAGGGCGTGGCGTACGCAGTTGCCTCCGGGGCGCTGACCTCGGGAGTCGGCTACGCAATCTGGTATGCAGCCTTGCGCGGGCTCAGGGCCACCAGCGCGGGGACGGTGCAATTGAGCGTGCCGGTCATCGCCGCAATCGGCGGTGCCATGTTGCTCGGTGAGCCCATCACCTTGCGCCTGCTTGGCGCATCCGCCGCCATCCTCGGCGGCATCGCGCTGGTGATAACCAGACCGAAACCCGTCGGCCGATACCTGTAAACAGACCGACGAAGACGCGAGGACCTGCTGGTGGCTGAAGACAAGCGGTGCCAGAATGGGCGGGATCAGGAAGTGGAAATCGAGAATTACCCCATGTTCGGTCTGAACCCTTCAGATCGCCTGGAGAGTTTGCATAAGCTATGCCAAAAAATAGAACACTGAAAATTATCGCTGCCATCATTGTTTCGTTTGCTGTTCTTGCGGGCACGATTATTTTTCTGTCGGAAACCAAAATAATCAGCTACGAATTGGCAATATTGATGCTTGTGGCGTTGGTGGGTCTGTACGTCGGATTTGGAATCCTCATTGCTGTCTATCGTTTGATTTCCAAGCTGGAATGAGCCTCATTTAGGCACCGCTGGACCGATCATCAAGGTCATTGGCTACTCCACCTTGATTCCGGACAGCTTGACGACTTTGGCCCAGCGCGGGATTTCAGTGCGGATGAATTGACCCAGGGACTCGGGAGTATCGGCGCGGACCTCGGTGCCCTGGTCCGCAAGCTGAGCCCTCATCTGCGGATCGCCGAGGACGCGCCGCATCTCGGCGTTGAGCTTGAGCACTATTTCGCGGGGCGTGCCGGACGGCGCCAGCAGTCCCTGCCATGAACCGGTCTCGAAACCGGGCAAGCCGGACTCCGCCACCGTGGGAATCTCTGCTGCCGCAGCCACGCGTTTCCGAGAGGATACGGCGAGCGCCCGTATCTTGCCGCCTTTGACCTGCGGGAAAGTGGCGAGCATGCCGTTAAACAACACGTCCGCGTGACCCGCGACCACGTCCGCGACCGCCTGCGAACCGCCCTTGTACGGAACGTAAGTCCATTGCACCCCGGTGCGCAGCGCGAATTCGACTCCGGCGAGGTGCGGCGCGCTCCCCACGCCCGCAGTCGCGAAATTGAGTTGGCCGGGCCTGGACTTCGCGAGGGCGATCAGCTCCTTTACTGTTTTCGCGCTCACTGACGGATGCACGCCGAGGATATGCGGCGAGTAGCTGATCAGGACCACCGGCGCGAAATCCCTGGCCGGATCGAAAGGCAAACCGGGAAATACGCTCGGGCTGATGGCCAGCGCGCCGACATCGGTGAGCAGCAGGGTGTAACCATCTGCAGGAGACTTCGCGACCAGGTTGGCGCCGATGTTGCCGTTCGCGCCCGCCCGGTTCTCGACAATCACGGGCTGGCCCCAGGCTTCGTTCAGCCTCTGGCCGACCGAGCGCGCCAGAATGTCGGACGTGCCTCCCGGCGGGTTGGGCACGACGATGCGGATCGCCTTGACCGGGTAGTTCTGTGCGTGTGCTGGATCGGTTTGCGCGTTCGAGCCGGCGAAAGCCAGCGCGAGCATCGCTACGAGGATCAGTCTTGAAAACGCCATATCTCTCCCGGTGCTGACCAATGCGGCTGCATCGCCGTAACGCGCCTACAATTTGACACGGCTGAGCCTGGTGCCCTCGAGCTCGAGAATGTAATCCGCGCCGAACGCCATGGATGGCGTGTACGCACCTGGCGCGAGGCGGCCTTCCATGATTTTCTGTGTCGCCTTGACGCCGGATTCGGCGGTCAGCGTGTAGCCTTCGCGCGTGCGCAGACGCATTGCGACCCTATGTCCAGCGTCATCCCAGGCTTCGCCGTAGATATAAACCTCGTCGCCTGCGCGCTGGTCGTCGGTCGGGCCTTTCACGCGCCGGTCGATCTGGACCTTCATGAGCGCCTGCATCGGTGCGAGCCCCAGGAGCCAGCGCATGAAGCCGGGAATTCTCATTTTCCCGATCTGATTCTCCGGCACGCCGACAAAGACTTCGATGTTGGGAATCGCGGTCGAATAGTACGCGGTGGCGACATCGCCCCACGGGATGGTGACCGCGGTTGCCGAGAGATCCTCGGTGAACGCGATGGTTTCGACCTTGTAGGCGGCAGGGACCTTCACGATCCTGCCGTCCCTGCGGATGCTGCCGCCCTCGGGCAGTCCCTCGACGATGGTCTTGGCGGTGCCAGGGCTCAATTTGCCGTATCGCGACTTGAAGGCGAGCTTGAGATGGGTCGCCGACGGCAGCTCGCGTTTGAGCATCGCCGCCAGGCAATCGGTGGGGACTACGTCGAAGCCGACGCCGGGAATGGCGACGATACCGGCATCCCTGATTTCCTGGTTGCGCGAGTGGATGCCCTCGAACACCGCGATTTCGCCAGTGATGTCGAGATAATGCGTTCCCGCGCGCAGGCACGCCGCGAGCATCGGCCCGCTGGTTGCGGAGAACGGGCCCGCGCAGTGCAGTACGGCGGCGACGCCTTCGAGGATCGCCGCGACCTTTGCCGAATCGGCAAGATCGAAGACGCGAGATTCGTAGCCCAATTCACTGGCAAGCGCCCGGATGGATTGGGCATGGCGGCCCGCGACGATTGGGCCGAGATGGTGATCCTTGGCAAAGCGCGCGGCGAGCCTGCCGGTGTAGCCGTTCGCGCCGTAGATCATCCACTTTTTGCTCATTCAGTTGTCCCCGGCTGTTGCGCCGTCGCATCGCGCAGCAGCACGGCGCCGATGGGCCTTGGCCTGGACAGCAGCGCAATATGCTCAAAGTCGTCGTTTCGATCCGATAGTGGAAAGCCTGAAGCGATGGCTTCGTCCAGAACTAGGACGGTCGATCCATCTTGCAGGTGGTGGGCATCACGGTATCTTTGCCCTCGATGCGGCGATCGGTCTTGAAGCCATTGCCGGTGCGCTCGATGTCGTGCTTGACCTCCTTGCCATCCACTTTGCTGTAGGTTGAAACGAACAGCGGCTGGATCAACTGGTGGTTGTCCGCGCGCATCGTCACTTCGCCAGTGTCACCGTCGAATTTCATGCCCTCCAGCGCCTTGGCGACTTTCGTCGGATCCGCGGACTTGGCTTGTTCCAACGCCTTCGCCAGCATCTCCAGCGCCAGGTACTGAGTCGTCCAGTAATAGTCGTCTTTCACGTCCTTGTATTTGTCGCGGTAAGCCTGGTAGTGCTTTGTGACCTTGTCGTTGCCAATGTTGGCATGCCACTGCGTGACCTGTTTGAGATGGCCGATCCCCGCGTCACCGAGCGCAGGCGGAGAACCCAGGCCGCCGGCATAGTATGTATAGAAATCAGGTTTGAAACCGGCCTCGCGACTTGCTTTTACCAGCAGTGCCATGTCGTTACCCCAATTGCCGGTGATGACGGTGTCGGCGCCGGTGGCTTTGATTTTCGCAATGTAGGGCGAGAAATCCTTTATTTTCCCAAGGGGATGCAACTCGTCGCCGACGATCTGGATGTCCGCCCTTTTCTTGGGAAGCATTTCTTTCGCCGCCTTGGCAACCGCCTGGCCAAACGCATAATCCTGGTTGAGCAGATACACTTTCTTGACGTTGGAGTTTTGTGCGATCGCGTCGGTGAGCGCTGCCATTTTCATGTCGGCGTCGGCGTCGAAGCGAAAATGCCAGAAGCTGCACTTGTCGTTCGTGAGCGCCGGATCGACGGCACCGGTATTCAGATACAGGATCACCTGGCCGGGGTTGCGCTCGTTGTGCTTATTGACGGCGTCGACCAGCGCCCCCGCAATGTTGGAACCGTTGCTCTGGTTGATGAAGCGAACGCCCTGGTCGATGGCTGACTTGAGCGCGAGTTGCGCTTCCTGCGGACTGCTCTTGCTGTCGAGTGCGATGATTTCGATCTTCGCGCCGCCCAGCACTCCGCCGCGCGCGTTGATGGCGTCTGCCGCAAGCTGTGTGTAGCGCACCATCGCCTCGCCGACATTGGCAAACGGGCCCGAGAGCGGGTCGATGACCGCGATCTTGACGCTGTCCGCGGCCAAAGACGATGCGGCAAGCAATGCGCTGGTGCCCGCCGCCAGCAATGCGAGCGCAAATCGATGCAGTTTCATGGAAGTCTCCTCCTCGTTTTATCTCTTCTTGCCGAACGCAGCCCGCGATTGCCGCTAACGCCAAAGTCCAAACTTTGAAGCCGAAAACACGGACACAGGCCTGGTGGAACAGACGGCGCCGAATCAAAACCCGGTGTGATTGTAATATGCTGCTCGATAAAGTCCGGTCATGCAAGGCGCCGTCAATTCCGGCCGGGTCGGCCGCGGCACAGAAACCGTCGTGAGTTTCAGGACTTTGGCCGGTAACTGCGCCACAGCGCGCGCCGTGAAATTGTGGGAGACCGGAACGAGGGATTATCGTGGAGCGACAATAACGGAGGAGCCATGTTGAGTTACGACGTAGTCGAATGGGGTAAGCCGCTGCAAAAAGCCGAGAAACCCACACCCAGACCGACAGGCACGGAGGTGTTGCTGAAGCTGAAGTTTTGCGGTGTCTGCCACAGTGATGTGCACATCCGCGAGGGCTATTTCGACCTCGGCGGCGGCAAGCGCTTCAACATGAGCGATCGCGGGATGCATCCGCCGATAACGCTGGGCCACGAACCTTACGGCACGGTGATCACCGCCGGACCGGACGCTAAGGATGCTCCGGTAGGCGAGGACCGGCTGGTGTGCCCGTGGATCGGCTGCGGCAAGTGCGCGCGCTGCCTGGAAGGCATGGACAATCACTGCATGGCGCCGCGCTGGATCGGGATCCAGCGTCCCGGTGGCTACGCCGATCACCTGCTGGTTCCGCATCCGAAATACCTGGTGGATGCCAGCGGCCTGGATCCGGCGTGGGCAGCCACGCTGTCGTGCTCAGGGCTCACGACGTATTCCGCGGTATCGCAGCTCAAGCCGATTCCCCGCGATGAGTGGGTGATGCTGCTGGGGGCGGGCGGCCTGGGACTCATGGCGATAGAGATGCTCAAGGCGCTCGGGCACGAAAAGATCATTTCCGTGGACATCGACGATGCGAAGCTGGCGGTTGCGAAGAGGGAAGGCGCCGCGGCGACGCTGAACAGCCGCAACCCCGAGGCGGCGAAGACGCTGCAGCAAATTGGCGGCGGACCGCTGTACGGCGCGGTGGACCTGGTTGGTGCGGCAGACACCGCGAGCCTGGCGCTGGGAGCATTGCGCAAAGGCGGAAAGTTGATCGTGGTCGGCCTTTACGGCGGGGAAATTCCGCTGTCGCTGGTAATGGTGGTGCAACGCGCCTGGAGAATCCAGGGCTCCAGTGTTGGCACCGTTGCCGAACTGAAAGAGGTAATCGCATTGGCGCGCGCGGGCAGGATCAAGCCGATCCCGATAGAAAAACGGCCGCTGTCAGACGTCAGCCGCACGCTCGACCAGCTCAAGGCGGGGCAGATCACCGGGCGAGTGGTCGCCGCGATTCAATGATCCGGCGGAGTCGATGCCGGGCTGGAATCAATGTATGAGCAGTCGCCAGAGGTTCGTCGCGTTGCCGCGGAGACGATCCGCCCGCACAGCCCTTCGCGTCTCAGGGCTGGTTCCGGCGCTGTTGATTCTGGGGATAGCCGGTTGTGCCGCTCCTCCGGCCAGGCCTCCTGCCGCTCCGCCGGCCCCGGCGCCGGCGGCGCCGGAAGCGCCCGCAATCAAGCCTGCCGCATCGAGGATGTCGGCGCAGGACATCAGGGCGGTCACCGCGCATCACAACAAGGTGCGTGCCGATGTCGGTGTGGTTCCGCTTCAGTGGTCGCCGGCACTGGCGAACTACGCGCAAGCCTGGGCCGATCATCTCGCCACCACGATCTGCGGGATGAAACATCGTGAAGACGGTCTGTACGGCGAGAATCTTTTTCAGGCCACGGCGGGCGCCTACACGGCGGTGGACGGCGCGAAAGCCTGGGAGAGCGAAAAGACCGAATATCACGGCGCCGTCCTGACGCGATCGAACTGGCAACCGGTAGGGCACTACACGCAGATGGTGTGGCGGGATACCCGGATGCTGGGTTGCGGCGAGGCGGTATGCGACTCGACACTGATCGTGGCTTGCAACTACGACCCGCCAGGAAACGTTCTGGGGCGCAAGCCTTTCTGATACTAACGGCGGCTACCCGGCGATCGATGTCGCGTTTTACTTCTTGGGCGCGGCTGGCTTCGCATATTGGACCAATTTTGCGGCGCGGCGCTCGAATGGATCGCGGCGCGCCAGCAGACGCGCCTGCCGGGCGGAGATGAGCGGGTAGTGGCGTTGGTCGGTCAGGCGGTCGTGCGCCGCCCAGCACGATTCTTCGCTGGTGACCCAATGTTCCGGCGCGATGCGTCGCATGTCGAACGGGCCCGAATAGCTGCGCAAAGTCTTGTAACCGCGCTTGTTATAGTACTCGTGAAAGTACGACATTACGAGCTCCCGCAGGCTGCGGTAAATCGGGTCGCGGTAGCGCAGTGGAGCGCCGTTGGTTTTCGAAATTGCGCCCCAGTGCCCACCGCGGCGGAATAACGCGAGGACGTGCGGAAAGTCGCTCGGATCACAATCCAGGTGCATTACCAGCGGCGGGTCGCCGTGCACCCAAAGGGCGCAGGCTGCGACGAAGGCGCCTTCGATGCAATGGGCGCGGCGCTGCCTGAGCACTTCGCGCACCGACAGGTTTGTCTGCCCACCGATCTCGTGATTGATCGGAATCGCGTTCAGAAAATCCTGGATTTTCTGCACAGTGTCCAAGCGGCGCAAGGTCAGGAACTCGCGATTGCTGAGCCCAAGATCCTGGCGGCGGGCGCGACGCCTTAGGGGTCTGGAAGTCATGGCCGGGGTCGCGGAAAGCCACAGGCGGTCGGGGTGTGCGTCACGGACAGTATCCTGTGAGTATGGAAATACTACCTACGCAGTCGGTCCACGAACAGCGAAACCAGGGAGGATTGGCATCGATGACGGATTTCGCGACCAGACGCCTGCCGCAAGCGCCTGATTTGGTGGCCCCCGACGGCTCCGATGTGCGGGTACTGGCGGGAACGGAGCGCGGCGGGATGGCGCACTTCGAGCTGGGGCCGGGGCGCGCCTCGGACGCCATCCGGCATCGCACGGTGGATGAAATCTGGTTCGTGCTGTCGGGCCGCGGCGAGATTTGGCGAAAACAAGGCGACCGCGAGGACATCGTCCCGCTGGAGCCGGGCGTGAGTGTGACAATCCCGGTTGGAACGCATTTCCAGTTTCGTGCAACCGGCGGCAAGGCGCTGGAAGCGGTCGGCGTCACCATGCCGCCGTGGCCGGGCGACACGGAAGCAGTGCCGGTGCCGGCAAAGTGGAAGCTGCCGGAATCTCCGTGAGTGGACACCTCCCACAGTCGGGAAACCACTCTATGTGTGCCGCACGCGCTTGCTATCCGCCGTTGTTCGTGGCTACTTTTTTTCAGGCTTGAACTCGATCACGATGCCGAATAGCGGAGCGGCACCGACGTTTTTCACGACGTGGATCACCGGCGGACTGAAACCGGGCTGTTCGATGGGGATTTCGACAAACTTCTCCGGCTCGCCGTCGGGCCACTGCTGCAGGCGCGTCTTGTTGAGCTGAATGACCACGCGCTGGCTGTGTCTGTGGCGCGCCCGGGTGTCTCCGGGTGCGAGCTTTTCCTCGAACACGAAGAAGCGCTCGCCCTCGTAGCGCATGGCATTTTTTTCCGGCGCGATGATCTCCGCCGGTGCAAGCACCGGCGGGTGATCGGGTTTGATGACGACTTCGAAAAACTCCCCTGCTGGAGGCGGGACGGCCTTGTCGCGCTCGAACACCATGATGTCGCCGCGCGAGAATTGGCGTGAGGCGTAGCCGACGAAGATCTCCATGTCGTGCAACGCCACGATCACCCGCTCGCCGCAGCCGGGCATGTTGGCCTGCGGGCAGGTCACCTTATTACGGGTGACGCGCACAAAGTCGTTGTCCAGCGCCAGCGCGGTGGCGGGCAAGAGAAGCATTAATAGCAAGAGCCTCATTAATCACCTCGGGTCGGGAAGGGCAGGCGCAGGGAAAGCCAAGTCGTTTGCACAAATGGTATGACGGCCGAACCAAAAAGAAAACAGCGCGTCAAGGCGGTGACGCGTTTTTTTTGCGCTATCTCTCCCGATTTTTGCAGGCTGCCTCGACACGGGTCGATGAACATGGCCCCTGTACTTGGCGCTGTATCCATGCCCACGTGAATAATAGCAGCTGGACGGG
>JBQTIV010000063.1:0-3754 GCA_052387775.1 Betaproteobacteria bacterium | reverse complement strand
GGGATGAAGCCGACGATCGAATTCACAAGCGTCGTCTTGCCGACTCCGTTGCGCCCGAGCAACCCCAGGATCTGGCCGCTCTCGAGGGCGAGCGACAGCCCCTGCAGCACGTAGGCGTCGCCGTAATAGGTGTGGATGTCCTGCACTTCGAGGATAGGCATCGCTCAACCCGTGCCGAGGTAGATTTCCTGCACCTTCCCGCTGCCGCGGATGCGCTCCGTCGCGCCTTCCTCCACCACCTGGCCGAAGTGCAGCACCGAGATGTGATCCGCAAATTCGAATACCACGTCCATGTCGTGCTCGATCAGGAGGATCGCCAGCCCGGGGTCGAGCCGCTTGAGAAATCCGGTCATCTCCTGGGACTCGCCCGACGCAAGCCCGGCGGCGGGCTCGTCCAGCAGCAGGATCTTCGGATCGCTGGCGAGGCCGAGCACGACTTCGACCTGGCGCCGCTCGCCGTGGGAGAGGTTGCGCACCTCGACCTCCCTGCGGTCCCAGTAGCCCGCGCTCTCCAGCAGGCGGCGTGCTTTCTCGTGCACGTCCGGGTAGGAGGAGAGCGTCCGCCACATCACGAACTTGGATCTGCGCACGCCCTTGATCGCGAGCAGCACGTTGTCCAGCACCGTCAGCTTCGGAAACAGGCTCGTGATCTGGAAGGTGCGCGCCATCCCGAGCGCGGTCCGCCGGTGGCTCGGCCAGCCGGTGATGTCCCTCCCGAACAGCAGCACCTGCCCCGAAGTCGCCGGCAGGACGCCCGTGACGACGTTGAACAGCGTCGTCTTGCCGGCGCCGTTCGGTCCGATGATGGCCTTGCGGTCGCCGGGGAAGACTTGCAGGTTGACTTCCTGCACCGCGTGCAGACCACCGAAACTCTTGGACAGGCCCTTCAGTTCGAGGACGGGCGCCACAGTCCCCGCCACCTCCGATATCGAATCAGGCATTCCGATCTCGTCGCATCGGTGGCTAAGCGCGCTCCGGGGTCAGATCCCCAAACACAATCCGTTTGGGGCCCCTCTTCCGCCCTCCACGCGCTACTCGCAGTACTTGCACGGCGGGAAGTCGCGGCTGTAGACCGGCTGCTTCAGGAACTCCTCCTTCTTGTACTTGTAGAACTGGCCCACGTTGGGATAGGTCTTCACCACCGAGTTCCAGAGCTCGTCCTTGTCGTAGCCGTGCTCCTTCTTCTTGCGCACGATCCGGATGTAGATGTTGTGGACCGGGTTCCGCATCTCGTCGAGGCGGACCGGGCCGCGCGGCGTTTCGAGCTCGATGGTAGCGAGCATCTTCACGAACTGCTCCGCGCCCGGCCACTTGCCCTTCGTCTTCTTCATCACCTCGTGGATCATCTGGGCGGTCGAGTAGTTGGATTCCGAATAGTACGACGGCACCTTGCCGTACTTCGCGCGGTACGCCTTCACGAACGCCGTGTTCTTCGGGGTGTCGAGCGCCGCGCTGTATTGGAGGGCCGAGATGTGACCGATGACCTCGTCGCCCATCGCGGGAAGCACGAACTCGTCGTAGCTCGTTCCGCCGCCCAGGACCGGCTTCCGGATCCCGGCAGAAGCGAGCTGCTTGGGAAACTGGAGCGACATCGGCCCGACCATGAGCGTGAAGATCGCGTCCGCGTCCTTCTTGAGGGTCGGGATGTACGGCCCGAAATCGATAGTCCCCAGGGGCGGCCAGATTTTCTGGATGATTCTCCCGCCGCAATCCTCGAAGGCCTTCTGGAATCCGCCCACGACCTCGTGGCCGAAGGCGTAGTCGGCGGCGATCGCCGCGATGCGCTTGTAGCCCTGCTGGCAGGCCCATTCCCCGAACACGTGGTTGGGCTGGGAGCTCGTCCAGCCGGTGCGGACCATCAGCGGATACTTGGCGGCGTCGCGCTGCGTGAGATCGTCCGCGGCCGGGATCGACGCGACGTAGACCGTCTTCAGCCGCGTGCTGACCGGAGCGATCGCGTAGCCGGTCGAGGCGAGCAACCCGCCGATGAACATGTGGACCTTGTCCTGGCGGATGAGCTTTTCCACCTTGCGCACGGCGACCGGCGGCTTCGCCTCCTCGTCCTCCACGATGAAGGAGACCTTGGCGCCGGCGAAATTCCCCTTGACCTCGTCGAGGTACATCTGGAAGCCGTTCACCATGTCCTTCCCGACCTGGGAAAACGGCCCCGTGATCGGCGCCACGAAGCCGATGCGCAGCTCCTGCGCAGCGGCCGGCGGCGGGCTCCCGTATGCCGCAAACGCGAGCAGCGCCGCGATCAACCCCCGGGTCGTGCTTCGTGCGATCTGGTTTGACATGTCGCTCCCTCCTTCAATGAGACGCGGATTGCAATGGTTTGGCCTCCCCGGAGGCCACGGACCGCGAGCGCCAGTGGCGAATACGTTCCGGCAAACTGAGCAAGCCGCCCGGCAGATATAGTATCGTCAACACGTAGACGCCGCCCAGCACGTACTGCCACCACGGCACGAGCGTGCTCAGGTACTCGCGCAGGAAGACCACGATCCCGGCGCCGATCGCCCCTCCCACCAAGGTCCCCGGCCCCCCCAGCACCACCATCAGCAGCGCATCCACCGAAGTGGCGAGTACCACGTCCTCGGGACTGACCAGGCCGTGCGCGTGCGCCCACAGCACGCCGGCCAGCCCGCCGAACCCCCCGGCAACGATGAAAGCGATGTACTTGTGCAGCCAGGTGTTGTAGCCGAGGATGCGCATCCGCAACTCGTTCTCGCGAATGCCCACCAGGCTGCGGCCGAACGGCGACCTGACCAGGACGTAGAGCGCCACCAGCGAGACGACAAAGAAGCCGCACACCAGGTAGAAGAAGGTCACGTCGTCGGCGAGCTCGATGCCGAACGCGGGCCGGGGCGGGAGCACGATGCCGTTGTCCCCGCCGGTCAGGGAATTCAACCGGTAGGCGAGCCCCCACACGCACATTCCGAGCGCCAGCGTAATCATCAGGAAATAGACGCCGCCGGCGTGGACCGCGAACAGACCGAAGAACGCCGCAGTCGCCGCGCCGATCAGGATGCCCAGAACGACTACTACCCAGAACGTCCAGTCGAGACCGAACTGGAATTTGCTCGCCAGAATCGCCGTCAGATAGGCACCCATGCCGAGGTACGCCGCCTGGCCGAGCGAGGGCAGCCCCGTGAAGCCGAGCAGGATATCCAGGCTCATCGCGAGGATGGCGAAGATCAGCGCGTGCGTGACGAGAACGATGATGTACGAGCCGGAGTGCGGCGTGACGAGCACTACGGCAAGCATGGCCGCGATGACGATCAGCAGTTTGCGCCGGCCGTCCATGCTCACTCCCGCCCGAAAAGGCCCGTCGGCTTCAACGCGAGGATGAGGACCATCGGCGCGTACAGCGTGAAATAGGAGATTTCGGGAAACAGCGCCTTGCCGAAGTTGTCCGCCAGTCCTACCAGCAGGCTCCCCACGGCCGCCCCGGTCAGGCTTCCCATCCCGCCGATGATGACGACGGCAAAAGCGATGGGCAGGATCGCGAAATCCAGCCCCGGATAGACGCCGAGAAACGCCCCTCCGATGACGCCTCCCAGTCCGGCGAGGAACGCGCCGAGCGCAAAGATGAACATGGAGACGCGGGAAGTGTTGATTCCCACGCCGCGCGCCATCTCGGAATCATCCACGGTTGCGCGCACCATCGCCCCCATGCGCGTCTTTTCCATCGTGAGCCACAGTATCAGGCCCATCACGACCGCCGTGCCGATCATGAAAATCCGGTAGATCGGGA
>JBQTIV010000062.1:0-8687 GCA_052387775.1 Betaproteobacteria bacterium | reverse complement strand
ACGGTTACTCATGGCTGGGCAGAACACAACTCGCTGAGCGGCTGATTGCGGATGTGGATATTCCGTGTGGCGTGTGGCTTGAGGCGTAGCAAATCTGTTGAAAACGCATTGCGCGTCGCATCGCCGTTCGCCTTACGCCTCACGCCTCACGGAATAGCCACTTCCGCAATCAGCCGCTCGGCGAGTTGTGTGCTGCCCAGCGATGCGTAACCGTTGACCGGGTAGATCCGGTGACCGGCCACGCTCGGCAGCACTGCCTGCACGTCTTCCGGAATTACTTCGCGGCGTCCGTCCATGAATGCCCATGCACGCGCGGCGTTCAGCAGGAACAAACCGGCACGCGGGGACAGGCCGTTGACGAAATCCGGCGACTGGCGGGTGTAGGCTATCAGCGCCTGTACGTAATCCAGTAGCGCGGGCGCGGTAGGGATTTCGCGGACCTTCTTCTGTAAGGACTGCAATTGCGCTGCGGTGAACGCCGGCGCCAGGTCGGAAATCATGTCGCGGCGCTCTTGACCTTCCAGCAACGTGCGCTCGGCTGCGCCGTCGGGATATCCCAAGTGTATGCACATCAGAAAACGGTCGAGTTGCGACTCCGGCAACGGAAACGTCCCGACCTGGTGCGAGGGGTTCTGGGTCGCGATCACGAAAAACGGTTCCGGCAGCGGCCGGGTCTGGCCATCGGTGGTGACCTGATGCTCCTCCATCGCTTCCAGCAGCGCGCTTTGCGCCTTCGGTGTGGCGCGGTTGACCTCATCGGCGAGGATCACTTGCGCGAATACCGGGCCAGGATGGAATTTGAAGGTCGAACTTTCGCGATCGAACACCGATACACCGAGAATGTCGGCGGGCAACAGGTCACTGGTGAACTGGATGCGCTGGAAATCGAGTCCCAGGGTCTTGGCAAGCGCATGCGCAAGAGTGGTCTTTCCCACCCCCGGCAAGTCCTCGATCAGCAGATGTCCGCGTGCCAGCAGGCAGGCAAGCGTCAGGCGGATCTGGCGTTCCTTGCCGAGGATGATTCGGCCAACCTGAACGACAACGGGATCGAGCGGATTGGGCATGCGTATGGAATGGGTTTCCGGAAGCGAAATCAGCTAAGCGCTCATTGCCTGGGAAAGCGCCGCCGGTCCGGAGTTCCCGGAAACCCTAGTTTACCCCAGGTTGTTTCTCGGTTTGCCCCTGTTCGGGCCCGAATGTAGCGCGGCGGCGGCCTCGTTGCGTATAAGATGCAGCGAGGCTCCGGTTCCTGCCACGGTTTGCCGCACTATGCCAACTGCCCTTGTTCACCATCGAGACTGCACGCTGCACGACATGGGCTCCGATCATCCCGAGTGTCCGGCGCGCATCGTCGCGATCGAGGATTACCTGCTCGCCAGCGGAATCCTCGAGCATCTGGTGGAGGTGGACGCGCCGGCGGCGACGCGCGAGCAACTTTTGCGGGTACACGATCCGGATTATCTGGATGTGCTCGAAGCCAGCGTCCCGCAGCGCGGACTTGTCCACCTCGATCCTGATACCGCGATGAATCCGCATTCGCACCATGCCGCCCTGCGGGCGGCAGGAGCGGTGGTCAAGGCTACTGATATGGTCGTCGGGAGCGAGGTCGAGAATGCATTTTGCTGCGTACGCCCGCCCGGACACCATGCCGGGCGCGCGCGCGCGATGGGATTCTGCTTTTTCAACAACGTCGCCGTGGGCGCCGCTCATGCGCTGGAAAAGCACGGGCTGGAGCGCGTAGCCATCGTGGACTTCGATGTGCACCATGGCAACGGCACCGAGGATATATTTCACGATGAACCCCGGGTGATGATGGTGTCTACTTTTCAGCACCCGTTCTATCCTTACAGCGGGTTGGAGGGGCGTTCGGAGCGGATGGTGAATATTCCGCTGGCCGCTTATAGCAGCGGGACGGACTTCCGGGACGCGGTCAAGGAATTCTGGATCCCGGCACTGCAACGTTTCCGGCCCGAAATGATTTTTGTATCCGCCGGGTTCGACGCCCACCGCGACGACGACATGGCGTCATTAAACCTGGTGGAAAGCGATTACGCCTGGGTGACCGCTCGCATCAAGGAAGTTGCCGAACAACACGGCAAAGGGCGGATGGTTTCGACTCTGGAAGGCGGCTACGAATTGACCGCGCTGGCACGCAGTGTCGCCGAGCATATGCGCGTACTGGGCGGACTGTGAAGAAAATCGCGGGTGCAGCCAGGCAGGATTGTTTTCGATTCATGTCTTGTCGACGAAAGGTTCGACGGACCTAGAGAATCAGCGCCGCAGCGACTTTCCGGCCTTCAGCCACCAGGATGTTATATGTCCGGCAGGCCGCGGGCGTATCCATCACTTCGACGCCGACGCTGGCCCGCGCCAGTGATTGCAGAAGGCGCGGATGAAGGAAGCGCAGGTTTTTCCCCGTGCCAAGCAGCACGATTTCTGCGCCCAGTCCGGCCAGAAAGTGGAGATCTTCTTCCCGCAGCATATCCACTCCTTCCGCAGCCCAGGCCTCGACCGGCCGATCGGGCAGGACCACCAGGCTGCGCTCGTAGCGCACTGAGTTCACCATCACGTAGCCCTCACCGTAACCGGTGAAGGTATTCTGGCTGTCGCTTCTGGCGAGGTGAAGTTTCAAGAGGGGTTTCTTTGCTGCAATGCGACTGATACGGTAGCATTATAACTTTCCAATCGACCCAACTTCTGTCGTTCCGACAGTCGGTTACGAGCCGACGCCGGCGCCACTTTCAAGCCATGTCCATGAAAGATTTTCCACGCATACGACGCCTGCCTCCCTACGTCTTCAACATCACCGGCGAGTTGAAGGCGGCGGCGCGGGGCCGTGGCGAGGACATCATCGACATGAGCATGGGCAATCCGGACGGGGTGACGCCCAGGCACATCGTGGACAAGTTGGTGGAGGCGTCGAAGCGCATCGATACCCATGGCTACTCGGTCTCGAGGGGCATTCCGCGGTTGCGCCGTGCGATCTGCAACTGGTACGAGTCCCGCTTTGGCGTCACCTTGGATCCGGATTCCGAGGCTATCGTCACGATCGGTTCGAAAGAAGGGCTCGCGCACCTGATGCTGGCCACCCTGGATCATGGCGATACCGTGCTGGTGCCGAATCCGAGCTACCCCATTCATATCTACGGTGCCGTGATCGCCGGCGCGGATATCCGCTCGGTACGCATGACGCCGGGAATCGATTTCATCAATGAGCTGCAGCGGGCAATCCGGGAATCAATTCCCAAACCGAAGATGATGATCCTGGGCTTCCCGAGCAACCCGACTGCGCAATGCGTGGAACTCGAATTCTTCGAGCGCGTCGTAGCCCTGGCGAAGGACTACGGCATCCTGGTGGTGCACGATCTGGCCTATGCTGACATCTGCTTCGACGGCTGGAAGGCGCCGTCGATCATGCAGGTGTCCGGGGCCCGCGAAGTCGCCGTCGAATTCTTCACCATGAGCAAGAGCTACAACATGGCAGGCTGGCGCGTCGGCTTCATGGTCGGCAACAAAGACCTGGTGTCGGCGCTCTCCCGCATCAAGAGTTACCATGACTACGGCAGCTTCACCCCCATACAGGTGGCATCTATCGCCGCGCTCGAGGGTCCTCAGGACTGCGTGCGCGAGATTTGCGAGAAATATCAGAAGCGCCGCGACGTGCTCGCACGGGGTCTGCATGAAGCCGGATGGATGGTGCAGGTGCCGAAAGCGTCGATGTATATCTGGGCCGAAATCCCGGCGCCTTACAAGGAGATGGGATCGCTGGAGTTTGCCAAGAAATTGCTGGCGGACGCCAAAGTGGCGGTTTCACCCGGCATCGGCTTCGGCGATTATGGCGACTCGCATGTGCGCTTCGCCCTGATCGAGAATGAAGCGCGCATCCGCCAGGCCGTGAGGGGGATCAAGGAGATGTTCCGTCGCGACGGATTGCTGGCAACAGGTCCGCGGCTGGCTTCCGCATAGGCAAACGCGCAGTGGCAGCTTGACGTTGCACAGGGCGCGAGAAAGTTTTTCAGATTCCCCATTCGATCGGGCGTGTATCGCCCGATCTTTTTTGTGTAGACAATGATCATGGCATTCGACGCGCTGCGCAGAAAAGATTCTTGATGAAACCTATTCACGTGGGCCTGCTCGGCATCGGCACCGTGGGTGGCGGAACTTTCGCCGTGCTTCGCCGCAATCAGGAAGAGATCACCCGGAGGGCGGGCCGCGGCATCGTCATCAACATGGTCGCCGACAAGGATCTGGACAGGGCGCGCAAGCTGGTTGGCGATGCCGCGGAGATCACCGATGACGCATACAAGGTTATACGCAATTCCGAAATCGACATCGTGGTCGAATTGATCGGCGGCACCAAAGTCGCGAGGGACCTGATTCTGGCGGCGATCGACAACGGCAAACATGTCGTCACCGCCAACAAGGCCTTGCTGGCTACGCACGGCAACGAGATTTTCCTTGCCGCGCAAAAGAAAGGGGTCATGGTCGCCTTCGAAGCGGCAGTTGCCGGCGGCATTCCGATCATCAAGGCGCTGCGCGAAGGCCTTACCGCCAACCGCATCGAATGGATCGCCGGAATCATCAACGGGACCTCGAATTTCATCCTCTCGGAGATGCGCGAAAAAGGTTCGAGCTTCAAAGGCGCGCTTGCCGAGGCGCAACGCCTGGGATATGCGGAAGCCGATCCGACGTTCGACGTCGAGGGCGTGGATGCCGCACACAAGCTCACCATCATGGCGGCGATTGCCTACGGCATCCCGATGCAATTCGACAAGGCCTACACCGAGGGAATTTCCAAACTTGCGTGGGAGGACATCCGCTACGCCGAGGAACTCGGTTACCGGATCAAACTGCTTGGCATTACCCGGCGCACGACGGCCGGAATCGAATTGCGGGTGCATCCGACCCTGATCCCGTCGCGGCGGCTGATAGCCAACGTGGAAGGGGTCATGAACGCCATCCTGGTCAAGGGCGACGCGGTCGGGGCCACGCTGTATTACGGCGCCGGCGCAGGCTCGGAACCGACCGCCTCGGCCGTGGTGGCCGACCTGGTGGACGTGACCAGGATGCATACCGCCGACCCAGAGCACCGGGTGCCGCATCTGGCGTTCCAGCCGAACCGGATGTCCGATACGCCGATCCTGGCGATGGAGGAAGTCGAGACCTCGTACTACCTGCGGCTGCGGGTGCTGGATCGGCCTGGCGTGCTCGCCGACATCACCCGCATCCACGCCGACATGTCGATCTCGATCGATGCGATGGTGCAAAAGGAGCCGAGCGAAGGCGAGGAGCAGGTGGACATCATCATGCTGACCCACCTGATCGAGGAGAAGAACGTGAACGCGGCGATCAAGCGCATCGAGGCACTGCCGGTCGTGTCCGGTAAGGTCACCCGTATCCGCCTCGAACTACTTGGAAGCAACTAGAATCAGCAATGAAATCTTTGCCACAGAGGACACAGAGCGCACAGAGGAATACAAAAGACACTGAACACGAAGGCCTTGACCGTGCCTCATTAAGTCCCAGGCAATGGATACCTCTCTTGGTGCATGCTGCAGGATCCAGTCCCTACTTTCCTCTGTGTTCTCTGTGCCCTCCGTGGCAAGAGACTTTGAACTTCCACAATACGCAAACATGAAGAACCACTACACCGGCGTCATCAACCGCTATCGCGACCGCCTGCCGATCGGACCTAACACGCCGGTTATCACGCTCAACGAGGGGAACACGCCGCTGATCGAGCTGGTCAACCTGCCGAAGATCATCGGGAAGGATGTGCGCATTTTCTGCAAGTTCGAGGGGATGAACCCGACCGGCTCGTTCAAGGACCGGGGCATGACCATGGCGGTGTCCAAAGCGCTCGAGGCGGGTGCGCGAGCGATCATCTGTGCTTCAACCGGCAATACGTCGGCCGCTGCCGCAGCCTATGCCGCTCGCGCAGGCATCAGCTGCTATGTATTGATCCCGGACGGCAAGATCGCACTCGGGAAACTCTCTCAGGCGATGATGCATGGATCGGTGGTCATCCAGATCCGCGGCAATTTCGACGACGGTATGCGGCTGGTGCAGCAAGTAGCGCAGAGCATGCCGGTGAACATCGTCAATTCCATCAACCCCTATCGGCTGCAGGGCCAGAAAACCATCGCCTTCGAGGTGATCGAGGCGCTGGGCGATGCGCCGGATTATCACGCGCTGCCGGTCGGCAACGCCGGCAACATCTCGGCGCACTGGATGGGCTACAGCGAGGCGGTGGGCAAGAACACCGCGAGTTGCTCCCACTGTGGCGGCGATTGCAAGTACCTGGCCAAACCCATCGCCACTAAACGGCCGATCATGGTCGGCTATCAGGCTGCTGGCGCCGCGCCGTTTCTTCGCGGTGCGATGGTGGATGAGCCCGAGACCGTTGCAACGGCAATTCGTATCGGCCACCCGGTATCGTGGAACCTCGCTTGGGCGGCCAAGAGCGAATCCGGTGGCTGGTTCAACGAATGCACAGACGATGAGATCCTGCGGGCACAAAAACTCCTGGCTGAAACCGAAGGCATTTTCTGCGAACCCGCCTCGGGGGCCTCAGTTGCCGGCGTGCTCAAGGACCTGGAACTCGGTGTGATTGGCGAAGGCACGACCATTGTCTGCACGCTGACCGGCCACGGACTGAAAGACCCCGACAGCGCGATTGCCCAGAGCAGCAAACCTGTCGTGGTGGACGCAACGCGTGCGGCAATAGAGCGCGTGATCGGCGAGAATCTTCCCAAGTAGGGATTTTTGGTTTTGTCGCCTATGGCCGGCGATATCAACCAGGCGTAAAGCGCATCGAAAGATCGACTGCGCGCACGTCCTTGGTCAGCGAACCGATGGATATGCGGTCCACGCCAGTCTCCGCGATGGCCCGCACGGTGTCGAGATTCACCCCACCCGAGGCCTCCAGCGCCGCGCGCCCGGCGCTCACCTTCACGGCTTCCCGCAGACCTGCGAGGTCGAAGTTGTCGAGCAGAATGAGCTTCGCGCCCGCTTCGATCGCCGCGTTCAACTGAGCGATCGATTCGACTTCGATCTGTACCGGAACGTTCGCGGCAACCCGCCACGCCTGGCGGAGCGCCGGGCCGATTCCCCCGGCTGCGGCGATGTGGTTTTCCTTGATCAGAATCCCGTCGTAGAGACCCATGCGGTGGTTACTGGCGCCGCCGCAGCGCACTGCATACTTCAGTGCCTGGCGCAGACCGGGAAGTGTCTTGCGGGTATCGAAAATGGTTGCATTCGTTCCCGCGACGGCATCCACGAAGGCGCGCGTACGGGTGGCCACGCCGGACAGGGTCTGCACGAAATTGAGCGCGGTGCGTTCACCTGTAAGCAGGTTGCGGGCCGGGCCGTCGATTTCGCAGAGCACCTGATTCGCGGACACGCGGTCGCCGTCCTTCGCGTTCCAGTTCACCCGCGTCCCGGGGTTCACTTGGCGAAACACTTCATCGAACCACGCGCTGCCGCACTGTACTGCCGTCTCGCGAATGACGACGCGCGCATGGGCGAACCGGTCTTCGGGCACCAGGCCGGCGGTAACGTCGCCGCTGCCGATATCTTCGGCCAGCGCCCGCGCTACATCGCTCCTGATCACCGGTGCCAAATCCATGGCTTTCCCATAAACTGAAGACCGCATTCTATCGCGGGAGACGTTGATGTCAGGCGTAATGGGTGTGCTCTCGTATGGGATCGGGACCGTTCTTGGCCTGATCCTGGTCGGACTGATGGTGTTCTGGTTCGTGCAAGACGTCACTCAGAAGAAACATTCCGTTTTGCGCAATTACCCGGTCGTCGGCAGGCTGCGTTATTTCTTCGAGAAGCAGGGCGAATACTTCCGCCAGTATTTCTTTGCTGGCGACCGCGACGAGATGCCGTTCAATCGTGCCACCCGCGGCTGGGTATACCGGCTGGCCAAGAACGAAGGCGGCATCATTGGCTTTGGCTCCACCAACGACCTGCGCGAGCCCGGTTCGATCATTTTCGTCAACGCGCCCTTTCCGGTCCTAGAGGAAGACCGTCTGCCCACGCCGCCGCTGGTGATCGGCGAGGGCTACTGCGAGCATCCGTTCGCGGCCCGCTCCATCGTCAACGTTAGCGGCATGAGCTTTGGCGCGATTTCCGAGCCCGCGGTGCGCTCGCTGTCGCGTGGCGCGGCACGGGCCGGTTGTTGGATGGACACCGGCGAAGGGGGCCTGTCAGCGCATCATCTCGAAGGCGGCTGCGACCTGATCATGCAAATCGGCACCGCCAACTACGGCATCCGTGATGCAGACGGCAAATTCTCGCGCGCGCACGCCATGGAACTGGGCAAAGTGGTGAAGGCCTTCGAGATCAAGTTATCCCAGGGAGCGAAGCCGGGTAAAGGCGGCGTTCTTCCCGGTTCCAAGGTGACCGCCGAAATCGCACAGATACGCGGAATTCCGGCGGGGAAGGACTCGATCAGCCCCAACCGGCACCACGACATTGCCAACGTCAACGAGTTGCTCGACAAAATTGTTTCGGTGCGCGACTTGACTGGCCGGCCAGTCGGGGTGAAAACCGCGATCGGCGGATGGCAACTGATCAACGACCTGTGCAACGCGGTGCTGCAGCGGGGCCTGGCGGCGGCGCCGGATTTCCTGGTCATCGACGGCGGCGAGGGCGGCAGCGGCGCGGCGCCGCAGGCGCTT
>JBQTIV010000061.1:0-5435 GCA_052387775.1 Betaproteobacteria bacterium | reverse complement strand
TGCCTGATCCCGTTCGCACGCCTGGCCTGGCTGGGATTCCACAACCGGCTCGGCGCCAACCCGATCGAGTACATCACCCACTCCCTGGGCTGGTGGACGCTCGCATTCCTGCTGATCACGCTTTCGGTGACGCCCTTGCGCCGGCTGCTCAACCTGCCATGGTTGTTGCGGCTGCGGCGGATGCTCGGGCTGTTCGCATTCTTCTACGTCAGCCTGCACTTCATCACTTACATCTGGCTCGACCAGTTCTTCGATTGGATGGAGATCGTCAAGGATGTCGGCAAGCGACCGTTCATCACCGTGGGTTTCGGCGCATTCGTGCTGCTGATCCCGCTGGCGCTGACCTCCACCAACGCGATGGTGAAGCGCCTCGGGGCCAGGCGCTGGCAACTGCTGCATCGGCTGGTGTACGCGATCGCTGCGCTTGGTGCATTGCATTTCTGGTGGCTGGTGAAGAAAGACATCACCGAGCCGCTTATCTTCGCCTCACTGCTCGCCCTGCTCCTGATCATCCGCTTGCTCTATCGCCTCAAGCAACAGCGATCGGCGTCCCCTCCTTCCGCGGCACGCTCTCAGGCAGCCTGATTGCGGGCGCGCCCCCCGGCGGTTACAGTTGCCGGCAAGTGTCCTATTCCACACCGCATTTCTCCAGGAAAACAAAAAAGATTCGACGCAAAGACGCGAAGACGCAAAGAAATTTGGAACGGGAATCGATACCAGCGGGGGCTCGGGCTGGGCGACTCCCATTCGTGCACGCGGGCGAATACGTGCCGGCCTGTCTATCAAGGGCTTCGAACTCCCGTTCATTTTTCGCCTGTCTTTGCGCCTTCGCGCCTTTGCGTCAAGGTTCTTGCTGCTAGAGAGGATTTCGAATGCTGGTCGGCGTGCCGAAAGAAATCAAGGATCACGAGTACCGCGTTGGGCTCACGCCGGCGGGTGTCCATGCGTTGTGTGAACGCGGCCACCAGGTCTGCGTCGAAACCGGTGCCGGCGCACGCATAGGATTTGCCGATAGCGACTACAAGTCCGCTGGCGCGCGCATTGTCGCTTCTGCGAAGGACATATTTGCTGCGGACATGGTGGTGAAAGTCAAGGAGTTGCAGCCGGGGGAGTTCGGACTCCCGCGCCGCGGGCAGATCCTGTTTGCCTTTCTGCATCTGGCGCCGGATCCTGAGTTGCTCTCCGCATTGCTCACTTGCGGCGTCAGCGGCATCGCTTATGAGACGGTCACCGACGCACAGGGCCGCTTGCCGTTGCTGGCACCGATGTCGCGGATCGCCGGCAGGCTCTCGGTGCAGATGGGTGCCTGGGCGTTGCAGATGGCCAATGGCGGCAGCGGCGTGCTGCTCGGCGGAGTGCCCGGAGTCGCACCGGGCAGGGTGGTGGTGATCGGTGCTGGCGTCGTCGGCGCCAACGCCTTGCAGATCGCAGCCGGCATGGGTGCCGACGTCACGGTGCTCGATGTCGACCTTGAGCGCCTCGCGCATCTCGACGAGATTTACCGCGGCCGCGTGAAAACCCGTTTTTCGGAAACGCTGGTGATTGCAGAGGAGGTCGCACAGGCAGACCTGGTGATCGGAGCGCTTCTCGTGCCCGGCAAGCTCGCTCCCAAACTGATCTCGCGCATACTCGTGCAACGCATGCGGCCGGGATCGGTGCTGGTGGACGTTGCGGTCGACCAGGGCGGCATCGCCGAGACCTCGCGGCCGACTTCGCACTCGCAACCGCTGTTCGTGGACGAGGGTGTGGTGCATTACTGTGTGCCCAACATACCCTCAGCCTGCGCGCGCACAGCGACGCTGGCGTTGACACAGGCGACCTATCCCTATGTGCTCCGCCTTGCCGACCGCGGACTCGATGCGCTAGTTGAAGATGCGGGGCTGGCGGGCGGCCTGCAATTACACGCGGGGCAGGTTACCCACCGCGGCCTTGCTGACGACGTGAAGCGGCCGTTTCGCAGCTACGCTGAAGTCGCCGCCGGCATGCGCCGGGTCTGATGAACGAGAATTTGAACCACGTGGAGCACGAGGGAACCAAGAACATGAGGATGCACCACGAGGAGACCTCAGGAAAATAGGTCGTAGGTCTCATGGCGATCCTGGCGAGCCCGGAATCGGGGTGATCAGTTTGTCGTTCCCTATTATCACCGTGCTCTCCGTGGTTCAGGCGTTCTTCTTGGGCGCAGGCGACTTCTCCCCGCGCGCGGCGACAAAGATGCCGGCGAGCAGGAGAACGAACCCGGTCAACTGCAGCGGGCTGAACCCCTCTTCGAAGATAAACCACGCGAGGATCGCGGCGCCGACCGGCTCCCCCAGGATCGCGATCGCCACGAAAGTAGCGGTAAGCCGTCTCACTGCCCAGTTGAAGGCGGTGTGTCCGGCAAGCTGCGGGCCGATCGCAAGCAATACCATGAATCCCCATGCCGGCACCGATATCACCGCCAGCGAGCCGCCGCTTGCCGCTACTGCGGCGGCCAGCAACACCGCCGCCACCGTGTAGGCCAACCACACATACGCGGTGAGCGATATACGTGCGCGCAGCGCGCGCCCGACCAGCAGATAGCCCGAGGCAGAGATCGCTCCGACCAGCGCCAGCACATTGCCCAGGATCCGATTGGTCGCCGTTGTCGCGTGCCCAGCGGAATCGGCGGCAAAGATGAGCACGCTGCCGGCCACGCTGAGCGCGATGCCCGCGAGCGCAGCAGGCGCGGGACGTTCGCGCAGCAGCACTGCGGAAGCCAACCCGACCCAGAGCGGATTGGTAGTGACCAGCGCCGCACTGCTTGCTACCGACGTATACTCGAGCGAAGAGATCCAGGTCCAGAAGTGTATTGCCAGAAACAGCCCGGACAGCAGGCACAGGCCCAGCTCGCGCCGGCCCAGTCGCATGATCTCGTGCCCCGCTTTCAGCCAGGCGAAAGGCGCCAGGATGACAGCCGCCAGGCCCAGCCGCACTGCGGCGATGGTGAGAGAAGAAGCGCCTTCCGCCTGCGCCAGCCGGATCAGGATAGAGGCGGTCGAGACCACCGCGACCGCGCCGGCAAGAACCGCAAAGGAAAGCGAACGTGATGGCATGGCGCGTTATATCACGCGCGCCTGCGCAAACGGCAAACCCTCAGTGGAGCGTCTCTGGTGGAAGCGGATCGCCGGAAACGGCGAGGACGTCGATTCCCTCTTCCTTCAATTCGGTCACTTCCTGCATCGACGCAGTACCGCGAATTGCGCGCTCGGCAACTTCCTTGTAATAAATCCGCCGTGCCTCATCCGGGAACCGCCTGCCGACATCTTCGGTGTTCTGGAGCACGTATTCGATGAACTTCTTGCGCAACAACTGGGCGGCATTGGCGAGCATGACCGGACGCGGTTCTGCCGACGGTTCGCTGCCGCGTGTGCTGATGTAGGGGGCCGAAGGGCTCCTGGCGATATCCAGCGAGCCGCACAACGGGCAGACAATGCTTCCGCGCTTCACCTGTGCGGCGAAGTCGTCGGCGGAGCCAAACCACCCTTCAAACCGGTGGCTCTTTTCGCAGGAAAGATTGAAAACGATCATGTCCGTGTTGCCCGCCCGGGATGCGAGGCCGCGCAAATTTTAACATCTCCGGCCGGTGCTCTCCCGGCCCACAATGGATGGAGTCTGCGCAGCGACATTGGTTCCATGCGCTGTGCCGACGGATCAGGGCAGCAGCCGTTCGCCGGCGAACAGGTCTTCGATTCGCTCGCGTTCGCGTATCAGGTGAATGCGCCCGGCGTCTACCATTACCTCGGCGGCGCGCGGGCGGGCGTTGTAGTTCGAACTCAGGCTCATGCCATAAGCGCCCGCCGACATGATCGCCAGCAGGCCGCCCTGGTCGATCGCGAGCCGGCGCTCCCTGGCGAGGAAATCACCGCTTTCGCAAACCGGCCCCACCACATCGTAGACTGCCGCGGCGGCAGCGGAGTCCCTTACGACACGTACTTCATGATGAGCGTCGTACAGTGCCGGACGAATCAAATCGTTCATCGCTGCGTCCACCACCGCAAAATTCTTCTCCTTGCCATGCTTCAGGTACTCGACCCGGGTCAGCAACAGGCCCGCATTGCCTACCAGCGAACGGCCCGGCTCGATCAAAACCGATTGCGGCCGGTCCCCAACCGCATCCAGCAGTGCCTTCACCCAGGCGTCTTGCGTTGGCGGTGTCTCATCCGCGTAGCGGATCCCCAGACCTCCGCCCAGGTCGAGCTGTTGCATCTGGACCCCTTCGGAGGCGAGGCGATCGGCGAGGTTCAGCACCTTGCGCACGGCATCCGCCATGGGTTCCACCTCGAGCAGTTGCGAGCCGATGTGGCAGGCGATCCCCACGACGCTGAGATGTTTGGACGCGTGGGCCAGGCGATACAGGCGTTGCGCGTCGTGGAAGGCGACTCCGAACTTGTTTTGCCTCAGGCCGGTGGAGATATAGGGATGTGTCCTGGCGTCGACATCCGGATTCACCCGCAGGCTTACCGGCGCGCGCAGGTTCAGTTGGCCCGCCACCCGTTCGAGGCGCAGGAGCTCGGATTCAGACTCCACGTTGAAGCAAAGAATGCCGGCGGCCAGCGCGTCGCGCATCTCCGGCTCGGTCTTGCCTACACCGGAGAACACCGTCCTCGCAGGGTTCGCGCCGGCGGCGATAACGCGCGCCAGTTCGCCGCCGGAGACGATGTCGAAGCCACCGCCCAGACGGGCGAAAACATTCAGGATCGCCAGATTGGGATTAGCCTTGACCGAATAACAGATCAGATGCGCGCGCGCGCCAAAGGCGCGATCGTAACTGCGGTAGGCCTCCGTCAATGCGGCGCGCGAATAGACATAGCACGGCGTGCCGAATTCCTCGGCAATGCGCGAAAGCGGCACGTCTTCGGCGTGCAGCGCGCCGTTGCGCTGGGAAAAAAAACTCACTTCTCGATGGTTCCTTCTTCGGTTTTTCTGGGTTTGTCCTCTTCCTTCGGCAGATAGAGCGGACCCTTCAGGCCGCAGGCGGAGATCAGGAACGCGAGCAGGACCAGGACACACAGGCGGCGCATGTGAGGACTCTTAAAGGTGCGGCCGAGTTTAGCACAGCGAATAATCGCAGCCGGACTAACCCAAGCACTCACCGCAGAGACGCAGAGCGGCGCACGGACACGTTACCGACGTAGTCGGCCGTTTGCGGGGCGGCTGTGACACGTTAGCCGTAGGCCCGCTCGCGGGAGCAGCCGCATAACGCCCCGGTTAACATTGTGCGATACCGCCTTGTGCGCCCCTACCCGCAAACTGGGCTACGCCTAACGAGTTCGGGGCGCGCGCCGACGCGCCGCCTCCCGCCCCGGATGGCTACGCCAACGCCGTGTCGGCGGCGCCGGAGGAAAGGCAAAAGCAAAAACGTTATACGGGGTTAAGATCGTTTGATGACTGGTGATCGACCGTCGCAAAAGTTA
>JBQTIV010000060.1:0-6907 GCA_052387775.1 Betaproteobacteria bacterium | reverse complement strand
ACCTTCTACTACTACCCGACGGTCTCCAACCCATTCACGACCGTAATCACCTTGACCGGAGGACGGATCACTGATTTGCAGAGGACGAGGCAATTCTGATGAGGCGTCGATTGCCGGTCATTGCGCTTCTTCTCAGCGGATTGCTCTCCTTTCCAGCGCACCCCGGCCCGATAGAAAAACTGCGTGCCTTCGTCGAACAGACGCGTTCGGCGCGCGCAAACTTCACTCAGTCGGTGGCGGACTCGAGCGGCCAGATCTCCCAGCAGGCGAGCGGCACGCTCCAGTTTCTGCGGCCCGGAAAATTCCGCTGGACTTACACCAAGCCTTACGAGCAACTGATCGTTGCCGATGGCGAGATGCTGTGGATCTATGACAAGGATCTGAATCAGGTTACGCAGCGCAAGCTCGACAAAGCTCTAAGCAGCAGCCCGGCGGCGCTGCTCGCCGGCGCGGACGACATCGAGAAGTATTTTTCGCTTAATGCACTCGGCAAGAAGGGCAGGCTCGACTGGCTGGAAGTCAAGCCTTACGACGAAGAGAGTCTCTTCGACAAAGTGCGAATGGGATTCTTCAGGAACACGCTCGAAGTCATGGAACTCTACGACCACTTCGGACAGAAGACCACCATCAAGCTGTCCAGGATTGAGCGCAATCCGGTCACGCGTGCGGATACCTACACTTTCACCATCCCCGATGGGGCAGATGTAGTGACGGAATGATTTCACCACAGAGACACAGAGGCGCCGAGAAAAGAGATTCAGGGCGGCATGGTCGAAGGCGGAGAACCCGGTTACTGACTCATTTGCTGCCCGCCCGAACTTTTACACGATCAAAATCTTATCCTTGAATCTCTCCGTGCCTCTGTGTCTCTGTGGTAAGAGCTTCAGTGACTGATCTTTTCGAAGCCAGGCGGCCGGCGGCGCCGCTCGCGGATCTGATGCGCCCGCAGACGCTCGACGAAGTGGTCGGGCAGGCGCATCTGCTGGGTCCGGGCAAGCCGCTGCGGGTCGCCTACGAGTCCGGCAAGCTGCACTCGATGATCCTGTGGGGTCCGCCCGGTGTGGGCAAGACCACGCTGGCGCGACTGATGGCAAAAGCCTTCGATGCCGAATTTCTGGCACTGTCCGCGGTACTCTCGGGCGTGAAGGACATTCGCGACGCCGTCGCGCGGGCGGAAAACGTCCTGCAGCAATCGGGACGCGCGACCATCCTGTTCGTCGACGAGGTGCATCGCTTCAACAAAGCCCAGCAGGACGCCTTCCTGCCTTATGTCGAGCGCGGGCTGGTGACCTTCATCGGTGCTACCACGGAAAATCCGTCCTTCGAAGTCATCGGCGCGCTGTTGTCGCGGGCCGCGGTGTACGTGCTCAAACCGCTCGGCGAGGACGAACTTGCGGTGCTGCTCTCCCGCGCGCTTAAGAGAGCCTATGCCGGCCTGGCTTTTTCCGCGAAAGCGCAGGAAATCGTCATCGGGGCGGCCGACGGCGATGCGCGCCGGCTGCTGAACATGATCGAAGCGCTGGGTAATGCTGCCGTTTCGCGAAACATCTCCTCAGTGGACGACGCTTTCGTGCAGGACACGCTGGCGCAGAACCTGCGCCGCTTCGACAAGGGCGGCGATGCCTTCTACGACCAGATCTCGGCGTTGCACAAATCGGTGCGCGGCTCCTCGCCGGATGCGGCGCTTTACTGGCTCACGCGAATGCTTGACGGTGGCGCGGACCCGCTGTATCTCGGACGCCGGCTGGTGCGCATGGCAATCGAAGACATCGGGCTCGCCGATCCGCGGGCGCTGCGGCTGGCGCTGGATGCCTGCGAGACCTACGAGCGGCTTGGCACCCCGGAAGGCGAGCTGGCGCTCGCCGAAGCGGCGATCTATCTCGCTGGCGCGCCGAAATCGAACGCTGCATACGTTGCGTATAATTCGGCGCGCGCGCACGTCCAGTCCGACAAGTCGCGGCCAGTGCCGGAGCACCTGCGCAACGCGCCCACCAAGCTCATGAAGGAACTGGGCTACGGCCGGACTTACCGCTACGCGCACGACGAGCCGGAAGCGTATGCGGCAGGCGAGACCTACCTGCCGGACGGGCTCGAGGGGGTGCGTTTCTACCAGCCAAGCTCGCGGGGTCTGGAGGGCAAGCTCGCAGAAAAGCTTGCCCACCTGCGCGAGCTGGATGCGAAGGCAAAAAAGAAGAACTGAAAGGCGTTGACGCAAAGGGCGCAAAGGAAAAAAGAAAGGTACGCGAAGGAAGACGATGCTGGACGTTCAATTGATTCGCAGTGACCTGGACGCGGTAGCAGCAAGGCTCGCGACCCGCGGCGTCACGATCGAAGTTGCTGCATTCCGTGCCCTTGAAGATCAGCGCAAGCACGTCCAAGCGCGCACCCAGGAGCTGCAGGCCACGCGCAACGCATCCTCGAAGAAGATCGGCGAGCTCAAGCGCCAGGGCGAAGATTCCTCTGCACTGATGGCGGAAATGGCCGCGGTCGGCGACGAGTTGAAGAGCATTGAGGCGGAACTGGAGGCGATCCAGGCAAAGCTCACCGACCTGCTGCTCGGCATTCCCAATCTTCCGCATCAAAGTGTGCCTGTGGGTAAGTCTCCGGAGGACAACGTGGAAGTCAGGCGGGTGGGCGAACCGCGCCGCTTCGCTTTTCCGGTGAAGGACCACGTGGATGTCGGTGCCGGGCTGGGCATGCTGGACTTCGACGCCGCGGTGAAGATCAGCGGCGCGCGTTTCACGCTGATGAAGGGGCCACTGGCGCGCCTGCACCGGGCGATTGCCCAGTTCATGCTCGACATCCACACCAATGAGCACGGCTACACGGAAGTGTATGTGCCGTATCTGGTGAACGCGGACAGCATGCGCGGTACCGGGCAATTGCCCAAGTTCGAGAATGACTTGTTCGCCGTGCCGCAGGCCGACGGCAGCAAGCTCTACCTGGTCCCGACCGCGGAGGTGCCGGTGACCAACATCGTGCGCGATGGCATCCTGCCGGCGGAGAAGCTGCCGCTGAAGTTCGTCTGTCACTCACCGTGTTTCCGTTCCGAGGCCGGCTCCTACGGCAAAGACACCCGCGGCATGATCCGCCAGCACCAGTTCGACAAGGTCGAGCTGGTGCAAATCATCCACCCCGAGCAGTCCTACCGGGCGCTGGAGGACCTGACCGCGCACGCGGAGACCATCCTCAGGCGCCTGGAGTTGCCGTTTCGCACCGTAACGCTTTGCACCGGCGACATGGGATTCGCGGCCGCCAAGACGTATGACATCGAGGTCTGGCTTCCCGGGCAGAACGCCTATCGGGAAATCTCATCCTGCAGCAACTTCGAGGCATTCCAGGCGCGCCGCATGCAGGCGCGCTTCAAGGCAGAGAAGGGCGTGAACGAATTCGTGCACACCCTTAACGGTTCGGGACTTGCGGTAGGGCGAACGCTGGTTGCGATACTGGAGAACTATCAGAACAGGGATGGCAGCATCACCATTCCCGAGGCGCTGTGTCCGTACATGGGCGGCCTGGCCATCCTCAGGCCGGGCTGAACGATTACAGGTCGGATCGCGCTTCTGCCGTGAGCGACGAGAATAGCGGCCGGTAGGGTTCCTCGTAACGCACCAGGATGTCGTAGTAGTTGCGGATGTTCTCGGTGAGAATCACCGCCTCGCCGCCGCGGGCGAAACCGCGCTTGACAGTGGTGTAGTAGTCGGAACGCGCCAGCAGCGGCAGCGTCTTGCGAAGGTCGAACCAGGAGTCCGGATTCAGCTTGCGGCGCTGCGCCAGAATGCGGGCGTCTTCCAGGTGCCCAAAGCCCACGTTGTACGAGGCCAGCGCCAGCCAGGTGCGGTCGGGTTCGCCGACGCGCGCCGGGAGCGCGTCCTTAAGCATCTTCAGATAGCGGGCGCCGGCGATGATGTTCTGGCGGGCGTCGAGGCGGTCGGTTACCCCCATGCGGTCGGCGGTACCCGAGGTAAGCATCATCAGGCCGCGCACGCCTGTAGGGCTGGTGGCGAGCCGGTCCCAGTGCGATTCCTGGAATCCCAGCGCGGCCAGCAAACGCCAGTCGATTCCGGTCAGCTCCTGTGCCTCGTGGAAGAGGCGGCGGTATTGCGGCAATACAGAATTGCGGCGCTCCAGGAAGGCAAACACGTCGCCCTGATTCAGGCGCTCAATATGTCCGTAATAGCGGTCGAGCAGTATGCGCAGCGAACCATTGACGTTGATGCGGGTAAAGAAATCATGTACCTGGTTGACCAGCAGCGGATCGGCGTCCTTCGGCAGCGCCCAGGCGAGCGCTTCGGTCCCGCCCAGGATGAAGGCTTTGCCGATGTTGGGTGAGAAATTCTGCGCAAGTTCGACGACGTGCGAATCGGTGACCACGAAATCGTATTTGCCGTCCGACAACTTATCGAGCAAGGTCATGCCGTCGGCCACTGGGGCTTCATCCCAACGCAAATCGGGGACATTGGCGCGTTCGAGCCGGAGTTGATCCGCGCTGCTCGACCCGGCAACCACGGCGATGCGCTTTCCGGCGAGGTCGCGCACGCTGCGCGGTCGCCGCTGATCGGTGTTGTAGGCGACCACCTTGTGTACCGACAGGTAGGCCGGTCCGAAGACGAGATGGCTGCGGCGTTCGGCGGATGTACTCATGCCGGCGACGGCAAGATGCGCGATATTGCGGCGAAGCGCCGGAAAAATGTCAGCAAAGTTCGACCTTTCAACGACACGCAGGCGCATGCCGAGATCCTTGGTGAACATTTCGAGCATGTCCTGCTCCATGCCGCTGAATTTGCCGTCGGCGCCAAGGAAGCGCGTAGTCGGACCGTTGCGCACCAGGACCACCAGTTGATCGGATGCGCCGAAAGGCAGCACGGGCCGTTCGATCAGCATTCCCGGGTCGCAGGAAGGCACGATGAGCAGCAGCGCCGCGGCCGCGAGCTTGTGTGCGGTCCACGGTCGGTGGCGCGAATACGACGTCATTCTCTTTCGCATCCGGGGCCGGTAAGAGGCGCGGTGCGCGTTCGCAAGAATCGGCATCGCTGGTAAAATATCACGATCCCGCACGATTCGAGTTCGGAGAGGTACCGAAGTGGCCATAACGGCGCTGACTCGAAATCAGATGGACGGACAAAATCCGTCACGTGGGTTCGAATCCCACCCTCTCCGCCAAATAAAAATGCCGCCGTGTGCGGCGTTTTTATTTGGCGGAGAGGGTGGGTGGACGAATCCACTGGTTCGACCAAAACGCACTGCGTTTTGGGACGCCCACAGGGCGGTCCCTCGCTGCGCGAGGGATGGCCGGATCGCCCTAAGGCGATACGGACACAATCCCACCCTGGATATTTGCGCGCACCGAACATTGCCGCCGCTTGCGGCGTTTTTATTTGGCGGAGAGGGTGGGCGGACGAATGCACTGGTTCGAACAAAACGCACCGCGTTTTGGGACGCCCGTTGGGCGGTCCGAGGAATCGCCGAATCGCGTTAAGTTGCGCGCGTCGCTCGATCAAACACTACGCGTCGCGGCGTAGTAGGCTCGTTTGATCGTCTTCTTCAGCCTCGCGAAGTCGGCTAGCACAAGTTGTCCCGGATACTCATACGCCAACCGGACCTTTCCCAGAAGCACTAGAGCAACAGAATCGGTGCCTGAACGTTTCATTGGATACTCCCAAAAAAAGGTTCGCTAGAGGAGGTGCGCTCGGGGAGGATCCAAAGACACATGCCTATAGGCGGCAGTGCCTCCCAAGATCTCCGGATTTCCCCGGCGCACCCCTAATTTCGCAATGGCCGTGCCATTATGGGTGTCGAGAAAGTGCCACTGAGGGCGTGTTTGGAAGACGCTCTGTTTCCGAACGGAAAGGGAAACTGTCAAATAACTGACAAACAAGGCTGACGAAAGCTCGGCATGGAGCGCAGACGTAAAGCGTCAGTCAGGGCTGAATTTGCACAACAAGATCGGGTGATTGGGCGATTGGGGGATTGAGTGATTGAACCGTTCAGCGATTGAGTGATTGAGGATTTAAGGGATTTTCACCGAATTCCCCAATCGCTCAATAAACGGCTTCGCCGGTTATAATGGCGCGCCTGCAAACCGCAGAAATTGCGCTTCTCCATGCTCGAAGCCAGCCAGATCGAGTGCGTCCGCGGCAACCGACGCCTTTTCCATGACCTGTCCTTCCGGCTCGAGGCGCAGCAGGCGCTGCGCGTCCGCGGGGAAAACGGGTCCGGCAAGACCAGTCTGCTGAGAATCGTTGCCGGGCTGTCGCCGGCCGAATCAGGCCGCGTGTCATGGAACGAAGGCAACATCCGCGCGCTCGGTGAGGACTATTTTCGTGACCTGCTGTTCCTCGGGCATTCCAACGGCCTGAAAGACGATCTCTCACCGATCGAGAACCTGCGCCATGCGCTGGTGCTGGCGGGTGTGGGTGCCGATGAGTCGGCGCTGCGCGCGGTGCTGGCGGAGCTGGGACTCTCTGCGATCGCCGACCTGCCGGTAAAACTGCTTTCACAGGGACAGAAGCGGCGGGTGGCGCTGGCGCGCCTGTCGTTTGCAGCGCGGAAACCGCTATGGATCCTGGATGAGCCCTTCAATGCCCTGGACGCGGCTTCGGTGGAACGGCTGGGAGTGACGATCAAGACGCAGTTGCGCCGCGGCGGCATGGTGATGTTTACCACGCATCAGGAAGTCGAGCTTGGCGGTGCGGCGATGCGTACCATCGACTTGTGGGCGTACTAGTGTCCTGTTCCGCTAATTCGCGGCCGAAAACCCGTCGAGAATCGGCGCCATGTTGTGTTACGAGTCCTCGCCGTGCGTGTCGGAGCGCGGAAGAGGGGCCCCTCTGGGGATCTGACCGCGGAGACACGCGTAAGGCCGGTGGTCGACACGCTATTGGCCGCTTGCACGGTCGCATCCCCG
>JBQTIV010000059.1:0-3702 GCA_052387775.1 Betaproteobacteria bacterium | reverse complement strand
AGGTCAGGAAGGGGATGGCGATCAACGCGACCGAAATCGTCATCCGGGGACCGGCGGAATTCCGCAAGGTGGTGGCGGACTCGATGGTCGTGAATGGGAAGCTGGTGAAGTCGCTCGGGTTGACGGCCAACTGACGCCCGGCGTGAACGGCAACGAGGGGCGGCGGAAGCCACCCTTTGTTTTTCCGGGTCCGCAGTATGAACCGCGTCGCTCGGCGCGGCTCCAACGGGTCCCCCGGGCTATTGCGGTTTGATTCCGGCTGCCCTGACGATGCCAACCGAGTCATCGATCTCGCCGCGCACGAAGCGTGCGAATTCGGCTGGCCTCCTGATCATCGGCTCGGAACCGAACTTCGTAAACTGGTCGCGCAGGTCCGGCGTGGCCACGGCGCGGGCAATATCCTTTGCCAGCTTGCCCACGAGTTCGGCTTGGGTTCCGGACGGCGCCCAGATGCCCCACCAGTTCGTGTAGTCGAAGCCCGGCAGGCCGGCCTCGGCGATCGTCGGCACGTCGGGCAGCAGGCCCGATCGCCGGGCGCTCGTTACACCCAGTGCAAGCAGCTTGCCGTCGCGGACAAATGGCGCGGCGATTCCAACTGGCGGAAACCAGAACGTGACGCGCCCTGCGATAGTATCGGCGGTCGCCTCGGGCCCGCCTCTGTAGGGAACGTGCACGACGTCGATGCCCGCCGCCAGCTTGAACTTCTCGGCCGCGAAGTGCGTGCCGCTGCCCAGTCCGGCGGAACCGAAGTTGATATGGCCTGGCCGCGCCTTGCCTGCCCGAATCAGCTCCGCGACAGTCCTCACGCCCGCCGACGCGCCCGCGACAATGACGTAGGGCTGGCTGACGACGGACGAAATCGCTACGAAGTCTTTTTGCGGGTCATAGGGCAGGTTCAGGTAGAGCGCCGCGTTCGTCGCATAGGCGCTGGAATGGAACAGCAGCGTGTAGCCGTTTGCCGGCGCTTTGGCGACGATACCGGTGCCCACCGCGCCCCCTGCACCGGTACGGTTGTCGACCAGCACTTGCTGGCTCCAGGCTTCGGTAAGCTTCTGGCTTACCATACGCGCAAGAATATCGGTGGCGCTTCCCGGCGAGAAGCCCACGATCATCCGCACCGGCTTGTTTGGGTAGCCTTGTGCGGACGCGCTCATGGCGGTTGCCAACGCAACCATTAGCAGTGCGACAACTCGAATGATCTTCATCGCAGAAACTCCTTTCTCCGTCTTTCATTTTTTCGCATACACGAGATGCACATCGGTCGGGACAGCAAAGCTGTCTCCATCCCAGAACTCCTTGAGCTTCGCGCCGATCTCCCGGACCATCGCCGCACGTGCGATTGAATCCATCCCATCGATGGCGGAGGCATACGGCAATCCTGCGGTGTCCTGAAGCAGCCACTCCTGGCTCGGTTGAACGCGCCGTGTCACGACCGCCGTCCGCATGTCGATCCTGCCGAATCCGGCATCCGTTACGAGGGTACGCACGACCTGGGGGTCCGAGAGGGCGAACGGTGCGAGGCTGCGATTCGCGGTGTTTGCGTCGTGGTATCTGGCAAGCGCTTCGGCCAGCGCCACGTTATACCGACTCGCTTTGCCCCAGACGTTGAGCGCAAGCATGCCGCCGGGGGCGAGCACACGATGCATCTCCCGCAGCGCGCGCGAATGGTCGGGAAAAAACTGCAGTCCTTGCTGGCAGAGGACGAATTCAAACATGCCATCGGCGAACGGCAACTGGGTTGCATCTCCCTGCCTCCACTCGATGGGCACTCCGTCCTCCGGCGCATGCGCGCGAGCGACCCCGAGCATCCTTTCGTTGAGGTCGACCCCTACGACCTTGCCGGGCGGCGCAACCCTCGACGCTGCGAGCCGCGCGACAACGCCAGTGCCGCACGCCACGTCGAGGACACGATCCCCCGCGCGAAGCGGGACTGGATCGAGAAAGAGCCGGGTCAAGGGCCCGAATAGCCTTGGGACCTTGTATTGCTCATAGGACTCCGGCTCGCCACCGTTCAATTGCCATCGTTCCTGCAGGGCCACGGCCATTCTCCCTTGCGTTGCACACTTGCTGTTCCCGGATTGTCCGATGATATGCGCAGTGTGTCTTGAGGCTGGGGACCCATCTTGTGGCGGGACGCGCGGCCGCCAACCGGCCGGATTCTGGGCCCTGCGGCCCAGGCGACTATCTAGCGGGCAGCACCGCCGGCAGGGCGGCCGAAGCCGGCATCACGCGCGCGGACGATAGCCTCTGCGCGCGTCTGAACGTCGAGCTTGCTGAAGATGTGGTTGATATGGTTTCGCACCGTCTTTACCGAGAGACAAAGATCCTCGGCAATTCGGTGGTTGTCGAAGCCTTGTGCAATCAAATCAAGAACTCCCCGCTCGCGGGCGGAAAGCCCGGCAAAAGCTCCCGCCAGCGAGCCGGACTCGCTGGCCGAGGCGGGGTCGGGAAGGAAAGCGCCCAACTCCGCCACGAGCTTGCCCCACGCGGGCTCGCTCTCGAGGAGGATGTGGTTGCGGCTTTCGAGCGGTACGAGCCGCGCGCCGGGTATGAGCGATGCCAGCAGCCGTCCTTCATCGAATGCAATCCGCCCGTCGTCGCGCGCGTGAAGGACCAGCGTGGGGCACGAGACCCTGGGCGCAAGCCTGCTGACGTCCATGTTGGAGACTTCGTGCAGCAGCCGCTTCGCGTTGTCCGCCGAGATCGAAAGTCGCTGCATGTCGGTAAACCAGCGGTGCTGCTCGGGCGACCCGTCGGGAAAGAACAGGGTTGCAAACATCTGCCGGTACGCAGGGTTGTCCCTGCCCCAGCCTTGCACGGCAAGCGAAATCGTCATCTCGTTCTCGTCGATCTCCGCCTGCGTTTTCGCGCGCACACGCTTTCCCCTTGCGAACGCGCCGTAGAGAACGAGGTGGCTGACGCGTTCGGGGTGGCGTACCGCGTACGCGATAGCAACTCCGCCGCCCTGGGACACCCCGATCAGCGCGAAACGGGCCAGACCCGCCGCATCTACGACCGCTTCGAGATCCCGCACCCAGGCGTCGAACGAGAGGTCGGCAATATCCCAGTCGGAAAGCCCACAGCCGCGCTCGTCATAGCGCACCAGGGTCCGGCCGCGGGAAAATTCGGACAGCCAGTGCCGCCACACCGGACTTGTCCAGTTGAACTCTATGTGAGTCAGCCAGTGTGCCGCCCTGACCATCGGCGGCCCATTACCGGACACGGCGTAGGCGAGGCGCACCCCATCGCTGCTCGTGCAAAAGCGGATCTGCTGTCCTGGAATCGTCATGGACGAAGCGTCGACTGGATGCCGGCCGACGGCACCATCACGCGGGCGACTTTGGCCGGATAAGCATTTTCTAGTGTATACCGCCGTGAGAAATCGAGGTGAAGCGCCGAGGTGGCCGTGGAAACGGCGATCCGTGATCTTCGACGCTTTTGCACCGCGCGTTGTAGAATGGCGCACCGTTCAACCATGCACCGAATTCCATGAGCAGCACTCCCGTCAAGCTCGGCATCGTCGGTCTCGGCCGGTGGGCCAAGGTCCTGACGCGCGCCGCGCGCCAGTCCGACAAGCTGAAAATCATCGCCGGCTACAGCCGCTCCGAGGAGAAGCGCCTCGCTTTCGAGCGGGAGCTGGGCGTGCCGGCGGTGCCCGACATGAAGGCCATGCTCTCCAACCCGGAGCTGAAGGGCGTGATC
>JBQTIV010000058.1:0-16006 GCA_052387775.1 Betaproteobacteria bacterium | reverse complement strand
TTCTCACACAATGGCCAAACACTTTGACCTCCTCACCATCGGCGGCGGCAGCGGCGGCGTCGCCGTTTCCAATCGCGCGGCAAATTACGGCGCCAAGTGTGCGCTGATCGAGGCCGGCAAGCTAGGTGGCACCTGTGTCAACGTCGGCTGCGTGCCCAAGAAGATCATGTGGAACGGCGCGAGCGTCGCGCATGCGATCGCGGATGCAGCGGACTACGGATTTTCTGTGAGATCTGTGGAGTTCGACTGGACGCTTCTGAAACGCAATCGCGACCGCTACGTCGCGGACATGAACGGCCGTTACGAACGCACGCTGACCGGGAATGGCGTGGAGATCGTTCGCGGCTTCGCCCGCTTCGTCGGACTCAAGGCCGTCGAGGTGAACGGCGAAATACTCACCGCCGAGCACATCGTCATCGCAGTGGGCGGCCGGCCGATCGTGCCGGACATCCCCGGAGCGGATCTCGGTATCACCTCGGACGGATTCTTCGAGCTCGAGGCCCGGCCGAATAAAGTTGCAATCGTCGGCGCCGGCTACGTCTCGCTAGAATTCGCCGGGGTGTTGCGGGCACTCGGTGCCGAGGTGACCATGATTCTGCGGCGCGATCATCTTCTGCACGGTTTCGATGCGATGCTGCGCGACAACCTGATGGCGCAGATGCAAGCTGATGGGGTACGAATGGTCACGCGCGCGCTCGTAACCCGGGTTGGCAAAGCCTCCGGTGCCATTCGAATCGAATGCGGTAACGGTCATGCTGTGGAAGGCCTGGACACGCTGATCTGGGCGGTGGGCCGCCGCTCCAATGCTGACAAACTCGATCTGGACAGGACCGGACTGAAGGTGAATGACACCGGCGACATCGGCACCGATGCGTATCAGAGCACTAATGTCGCCGGCATTTATGCGATCGGCGACATTACCGGCCAGTTCGGGCTGACTCCGGTCGCCATCGCAGCCGGCCGGAGGCTCGCCGACCGCGTCTTCGGCGAAATGACCGGGCGCAGGCTCGATTACGAGAATATTCCTACGGTGCTGTTCAGCCATCCACCGATCGGTACCGTCGGACTTACCGAGGAAGCCGCGTCGCAGAAGTTCGGGGCCGCGGCGGTCAAGATTTACGAGACGGGCTTTACTCCGATGGTTCACGCCTTCACCCATCGCAAGGTGAAATGCGCGATGAAACTGGTGGTCGCCGGCCCCGAGGAAAAGGTCGTCGGCGTGCACATCTTCGGGACCGGCGCCGACGAGATCATGCAGGGATTCGCCGTCGCCGTGCATATGGGCGCAACCAAGCGCGACTTGGACGACACCGTTGCCATTCATCCGACGGTTGCGGAGGAATTGGTTACGTTGCGCGGATCGCGTCCGGCGGCCGCATAGCGATGAGGCGAGAGGCAGCAAGAAGCAGAAGCGGCTAGAGGCTAGAGGCTAGAGAAAATACATGCACCTGACCTAACGCTCTGACTCTGGCGTGTTAAATCTTTTCCGTCACGCCTCGTGCCTCTTGCCTCTCGCCTTACCCCTCGCCTCTCGCCTCACGCCTTACCCCTGTGTTACCTTACGCCGGCCGGTCCGCATGACCGGCGCGCTGGTTCGGATATGTTGTATAGCGTCCACAGAGACGCGGCAAGAATCATAAATCACGGAGGAGAACAATAATGAGCACGGTTTCCACACCGATCGACAAGGCTGTCGAGAAGGGCCTGTTCGATCCCTATGCACTGAATCCCAAAGACGTACTCGAACCGCCCACGACCCTGGGCAGGATATTGAGAAAAATCGGCCCGGGGATCGTGCTTTCAGCGTCGATCGTTGGCTCCGGTGAATTGATTGCAACCACGACACTCGGCGCCAAGGTTGGCTACACGGTGATGTGGCTGATCATCCTGAGCTGCCTGATCAAGGCCGTGGTACAGGCCTTCCTCGGCCGTTACACCATTGCAGTCGGCGAAACCGGTCTGCAAGCATTCAACCGTATTCCCGGGAAAATCGGCAAAGTGAACTGGGTGCTCTGGGCCTGGATCGCGATGGTCTTCACGACGCTGTTCCAGATCAGCGCGATGTTCATTGGCGTCTCGCAGGTCATGCGCATAGCCACCGACATCGAGGTGACGTGGTGGGTACTCGCCTTCTTCGTGCTCACGCTTATCCTGCTGCTAGGCGGCGCCTACGAGCGCATCGAGCGGCTGGCGATGATCAAGGTCGGCTTGTTCACACTGATCACGCTGCTCGCAGCTGTCGTGCTCACGCGCATGCCGCAGTACTTCTCCTGGGCCGACGTGGCGCAAGGTTTCACCTTTGAACTCCCGGCCGCAGGTGTGGCCATCGCGCTGGCAACGTTCGGCATTACCGGTGTCGGCGCGACCGAACTGTACATGTACACCTACTGGTGCGTGGAGAAGGGCTACGCGCGCTACACCGGGCCGCATGAGAATTCGGAAGCATGGCGCCGGCGCGCCAGGGGCTGGGTGCACGTCATGAACGTGGACGTCATTTTCTCGATGATCATCTACACCGTCGCCACCATCGCGTTCTATCTGCTCGGCGCCGGCATTCTGCACGGCATGGGCCTGGTTCCCGCCACCAGCGACATGATCCCGATCCTGTCCAATATCTATACCCAGACCCTCGGCCCCTGGGCGAAATACGTTTTCTACGTTGGGGCCGTCATCATCCTCTACGGCACAATTTTCGCCGCCACCGCGGGCCACTCGCGCATGCTTTCCGATTTCATGCGGCTGCAGGCCGTCTTCGAGCACGACGACTACAAGGCACGCAAGCGTTGGCGCGACATTTTCATCGTGGTGCTCACGGTCATTCCGGTGGTGATGTTTTTCATTTTCGGCGAGCAGCCGGTGGCGATGGTGACCTGGGGCGGCTTGTCGCAGGCATGGACGCTTCCGGTCATTTCCTTCGGCACGGTTTACCTGATTCAGCGTTATTTGCCAAAGGAGCTGAATGCCCCGGCCTGGATGACTGGTCTGCTGTGGCTCGGCGCAACGGTGATCACGGCATTCGTGCTGATAAGCGAATTCCGCAGATGGTTCATGTAACGGCACAACCCTACCGGTGAGGAGCGAATCAAAATGCCCATAAAACGACTTCAAGTCGGCCCGCGCCTTTCGCAGGTCGCCATTCACGGGGACACGGTTTACACGGCCGGCATCGTCGCCGACGACGCCAAGGTAGACGTCGCCGGCCAGACCGGCCAGATTCTCGACAAGATTGACGGGTATTTGAAGGAGGCCGGCAGCGACAAGACGCGGATTCTGACCGCGACCATCTGGCTGGCGGACATGAAGGATTTTGCCGAGATGAATTCCGTATGGGACATGTGGGTGCCAAAGGGCAATACGCCTTGCCGCGCTTGCGTGGAATCGAAGCTCGCGAACCCCCAGTACAAAGTCGAGATCCGCATCATCGCGGCAAAGTAACCTCAAGTGTTACGAGCGAAGGGCCGCAGCGGACCGCTGCGGCCTTTCTAATTTGTGCACCGGAACATAGAATCTGGCCACTCCTTCTCTCCGGGCCACGATTATGGGTTTGCTCAGTGAAGCGGCGATCTTTCTCGCCGCGGCAGTCGTCACCGTCCCGCTTTTCCGCAGGTTCAGGCTGGGTGCCGTGCTTGGTTATCTCGCGGCCGGCGTAATCATCGGTCCCTGGTGCCTGAAATTCGTCACCGAGGTCGAGAACATCCTGAATTTCGCCGAGCTGGGCGTGGTGATGCTGCTGTTCGTCATCGGCCTTGAGCTGCAGCCTTCGAGATTGTGGGTTTTGCGCCGCTCGGTATTCGGACTGGGCACAGCCCAGGTACTGGTTTCCGGCGCAGTATTGGGATCAATCGCACTGGCGTTTGGAATGACGATGCAGGTCGCCGTGGTGGTGGGGCTGGGCCTGGCGATGTCGTCCACCGCATTCGTGCTGCAAATCCTCGCCGAGAAGGGCCAGCTCACCGCGCGGCACGGACGCTCTTCCTTCGCTATCCTGCTGTTCCAGGATCTTGCGGTTATTCCTATGCTGGCGCTGATCCCCCTGCTGGGTGCCAGCGACATGGATCTCGGCGGCCGCAGTACAGGGCTGGCCGCCCTGATCGCAATTGGCGTGATCGTTGCCATCGTCTTAGGCGGGCGTTACCTGCTGCGGCCAATTCTGCAAGCGATTGCAGCAAGCGGTATCCGCGAGATCTTCACGGCGGCCGCGCTGCTGGTGGTGATCGGCACCTCGCTACTCCTGACTTCAGTGGGACTGTCGATGTCGCTGGGCGCCTTTCTTGCCGGCGTTCTTCTCGCCGACTCGGAGTACCGCCACGAGCTGGAAGCCGACATCGAGCCGTTCAAGGGATTGCTCCTCGGGCTGTTCTTCATCTCCGTGGGAATGTCCGCCGATCTCGGGCTGATCGTTTCCCATCCGTTCGCCATCGTCGGCGCCACTGCTGCGCTGATGGCGGTCAAGGCGGCGATTCTGCTCGGCATCGGCCGCCTCTCAGGGCACAGTTGGGGGTCCTCGCGCGGACTCGCCGTGGCCTTATGCCAGGGCGGCGAGTTCGCTTTCGTGCTGTTCGGCCTGGCGGCGGACAGCGCCATCATGGACCGCACGCTGACTGACTCGCTGGTGATCGTCGTTACCCTGTCGATGGCGCTGACGCCGCTGGCCTTCGTCTTGAACGATGTGGCGATTGCCGGATGGCCGAGACGACCCGTCGAGGAGAAGTTCGACGAAATCGACGCCGGCGAAAACAGGGTCATCATCGCGGGCTTCGGGCGCGTCGGCCAGATTGTGGGGCGGATGCTTCGGGCGAAGAGAATTCCCTTTACCGCGCTAGACAGGAGCGCCGGGCAAATTGAAGTGGTGCGCCGCTTCGGCAGCCGCGCATACTACGGCGATGCCTCGCGGCTCGACATGTTGATTGCCGCAAAGGCGGACACGGCGGAAATTCTGGTGGTGGCGATCGACGACGTGGAGTCCTCGCTGCGCACCGCGGAAACCGCGAAGAAACATTTTCCGAAACTGCGCATCTACGCCCGGGCACGCAACCGTTTTCATGCGCACCGGCTGATGGACATCGGCGTGGACTATCTGATTCGCGAGACCTACGGGTCATCCCTCGAGCTCACGCAACAGGTGTTGCGCGGGCTGGATTTGACGGAATGGGAGGCACAGGATGCGGTCGCCACCTTCCGCCGCCATGACGAGCAATTCCTGGTCCGCCAGCACGCCGTTTACCACGACGAGACCCAGCTGATTCAAAGCAGCAAGGAAGCGGTGCAGGAACTTGAAAGCCTGCTTCAGTCCGACGCCGAGAGCGATGGCGGAAAGAGCGCACCGGTGTTCAGCCCGAGCGATGTGAGATAAGACAGGGGCGACGGATGAGGGACGAGGGGCGGGGGGGCGAGTGAAGAACGATAGAACTCCAAGATAAAGTAGTCGCAACACAATCTGACGACAGTGTTCGGTTTTGGCAAGCGCCATCGGCGGCATTCAAGAAACGCGGCTGTCACTTTGCGACCCTTACCGGCCGGTCGCTACTCCCCAGAGCGGAGGAGGAAAAACTCGACCGGTTGCAATAGGCCGTGAGCCGACGTTCGCGATCCGGCCAGGAGAGAACACGTCGCTTCGCGCAAAGAGCGTCTTGGCCTCCCGAGGATGCATATTCCCATGCGGACATGGGTGAGACGTCAGGCCGACGTTCCGCGATAGATCTGGAATGGCGAGAACGACTGGGTAACCGGCATGAGTTCGATGCGGTTGATGTTGATGTGCGGCGGCAGGCTGGCGATCCAGAATAGCGTTTCGGCCATGTCCTCTGCCGTCATCGGATTGGCCCCCTTGTACATCTTGTCGGATGCTTCCTGGTTGCCACTGGTGCGCACCAGCGTGAATTCTGTTTCCGCCATGCCCGGCTCCACCGAGGTCACCCGCACACCGGTGCCATGCAGGTCCGAGCGAAGCCCGAGCGAGAATTGCGAGACGAACGCTTTGGTCCCACCGTATACATTGCCGCCCGGATACGGATAGGAGGCGGCCACGGAACTGATGTTGATGATTGCCCCCTTGCGGGCGATCAGCGTGGAGACCAGCTTATGCGTCAGGGTCACCAGGCCGGTAATGTTTGTTTCGATCATCTGGTTCCATTGATCGAGGCTCGCGTTCTGCGCGGGCGCTGTGCCGAGGGCCAGGCCGGCGTTGTTAATCAACAGGTCGATGTCGCGGAACGGCCCCGGCAGCGCAGCCAGGGCCGCTGCAATCCCTTCAGGCTTTCGCATGTCGAAGGAGGCGACATGCACGTTGTGGGGACCGAGTTCCTTCGCCAGCGACGCCAGGCGGTCTGCGCGACGCCCGGTGGCGATGACGCGCCAGCCGGCTTTCACGAATCGACGCACGGATGCCGCTCCGAAACCCGAGGTCGCCCCGGTTATTATTGCAGTCTTGGCCATGATGCATTTCTTCCACAGGGTTGATCCAGTCTTACACCTAAAGTGCCTGTGCCACGCTGAATGTTGGTCAGGCAACCGACATGCACAACATCATCCCCACTGCCTGATGTTCACCAATATGAGTGGCAGTGGGTTCATTTCCACCCCCTCGCTCCATATATTGTCTGTCAGCGGGGGTCGCGATTACTAAAACTTTAGAGCTCTTTCGTTCTTCCCTCATCCCTCGCCTCACTCTATCGCCGTCTCCGGCTCTTCCCGCGGCTTGAATCGATGGCCGAGCGCCACGTATAACCCGCTGCCGACAACAATAGTCATGCCGATCAGCGAATACCCATCCGGCAGATCGCCGAACGCCAGGAAGCCGAACAGGATCACCCACAGCAACTGCACGTAACCGAGCGGCGACAGGAACGAGGCGTTCTCCAGTTCCAGCGCCTTGATCAGCATGAAGTGCCCGAAGCCCGCCACCAGGCCCAGCAGTATCAATAGCGGCACATGACGAATATCGGGTGTTTCCCAGAACAGCGGCACGACCATGCTCATCAGCACGCAGCCCACGAGCGCAGTGTAGAACAGCGTGGTGAACACGTTTTCCGTCTCGCTGAACTTGCGGGTCATGATCTGGTAGAGGCTGTAGCAAAACGCGGCGCCCACCGCCAGCAGCGCCGGCCACTGGAGCATGGCGCTGCCCGGCCGGATGATAAACAGCACACCGATGAATCCGGCCACCACCGCCAGCCAGCGCGTGCGGCTCACCTGCTCGCGCAGCCACCAGACCGCGAACAAGGTCACCAGCAGCGGGGAAATGAAACTGACTGCCTTGACCTCTGCCATCGGCAGGAAGCTCAGCGCACCGAAATAACAGGACGTCGAACCCACCAACAGCGCGGCCCGCAAGACCTGCCCTCCCGGTTGCGTTGTCCTCAACAAACCGGCGCCGAATTTCGGCGCGAACAACACCAGCATCAACACCGTATGCACGGTGTACCTGCACCACACCAGCATCGGCACCGGATAAAAACTGCTGAGATATTTGGCGGCGGTCTCCAACACTGAAAAGCACAGCACCATCACCATCATGTAGAGGACAGCGCGAGTGGCGGGACGGAGCGCGCGAAAGCGCGTGACAAGAGCGGCGGTCAATGACGGTGCGGTGAGGGCTGAGGAAAGCGGCGAATTCTAGCCGAACTCACGATGGACGGGGTACCGCATCCTGACCAGCAGGCGGGTTCGTGTCCGCCCTATCCTCCTGTGCGGGTTTCGTGGCGCCGTGCAAAGCCGTATCATAAGGGGCAAGCCCCGATTCATTCAGTTCCAGGAGTCTGCAGCAATGCGAATGGAAGCCCACGTGCACGGAACCGTCCTGTTGAGAGCCGGCACCACCGCCTCGCAGATCGAGGAAGCACTGCGTGCCTGGCTTGACTACATAGACGAGGACAATCTGGCAGACGCGAAGAGCGTGCACCCGGACGAGCCCGGCGTGGTGTTCGACAAGCGCCGGCGCGTGCTCGAAGTCTGCTGGACTGGCGACGTCGGGCGCAGCTTCCATCAAATCGTCTCCGAGGCGCTGGCGTCGCTGAACCCCTTCAGCGAGGAAGCGGCGGCCTTCGAGGTGAGTTACTACCTGGAAGACGGCCAGGACGAGTTCAGCATGGTTTTCGTCGGCCCGACGCCCGAAACGATCTACGAGGCACAACGCCGGCGCATGATCGAAGACGTGCAGAACCTGCTGTCACGCCAGTTCACCGAACCCGAAGTCGCTCAGGTCGCCGCGCTGATCAATCAGTTGTTCGAGCGCAACTGGAAAGGCGGAACGACCGCGGCACAGGCCGGCAGTGGCTCTTCCGAAGTGGTGCCGATGCCTCCGGGAAGAAAGCATTTGCATTGAAAAACAGTGAAGGCGTGAAGGGGGAATGAGTGAAGGGGTGAAGGCGTGAAGGAGTAAAGGCGCAACAAGGATTCCAGATCATGCGCCCGGGCTTGACCCGGGCGCATTGTTTTTTGGTAGAGTGCGCGCCTCGCAGCCTTCCCTGCCGCCCGCGTGCCACCCCTGATTTTTCCCTATGAGTTCCGCTCCCGAAATTCACACGCAGGCAGCGCGCCTGCCCGCAGTGAAGCACGACGCGAAAGGCAACCGCAAAGTGAACCTGAGCGCGGTGGTGGCGCTGGCGGTGCCGCTGTTCGTCAACAGCAGCATCCAGGCACTGCTCAACCTGACCGACACCTGGTTCATCGGCCGCCTGTCCACGGACGCCACCGCCGCGGTCGGCGCTTCGTACTGGTTCCTGATCGTCGCCATCCTGCTGTTCGGCGGCGCGGGTCTGGCGGTGCAGACCATGGCCGCGCAGGCCTATGGCGCGGGCGACAACCGCTCGGCCGCGCGCGCGGTGTGGGCAGGCGTGTGGGGCATGCTCGCGGTGGCGCCGGCCTTCGTGGTGATCGCACTCTGCGGGCCGACCATCATCGGCTGGCTCGGGCTCGAACCCAATGTGGCGCATCTCGCCGCCGAGTACTGGTTTCCGCGCATGGTCGGCGGCATGCTCGCAGTCGGAATCTGGGGCACCACCGGGTTCTTCAATGGCATCGGCCGCACCCGCGTGACGCTGGCGATCATGACCTTCGTGGCCGTGCTCAACGCCGTTCTGAATCAGCTATTCATCTTCGAATTGGGTTGGGGGATTTCAGGCTCGGCGTGGGCCACCACCGCGGCCATGTTCGGCGGTTTCATTCTCGCGCTCGCTTTGTTCGCCAGCCGTGCCATCGACCGTGAGTATCACTCGCGCAGGACCTGGCGCCCCAACGCCGCCGAACTGGCCAGACTGTTCCGCGTCGGCATCCCGATCGGACTGTTTCCAGCGATCGACGTGGGCGGACTGGCGATGTTCCAGGCCATGCAAGTCGCTGCGGGCGCGGTGGGCGGGGCTGCCACCCAGATTGTGATGATGCTCACTTCGCTCGCCTACCTGCCGACCATGGGCTTCGCGCTCGCTGGAACCACGCTGGTCGGCCAGAGCATCGGTGCCGGTGACAAGAACTGGGCCACCCGGGTGGGCAACGCAACCATCAAGCTTGCGGTGGCATACATGGGACTGGTGACGGTGTTTCTGGCGGTGATCGGACCGTGGCTCATTCCGCTGTTCGTCAATCCTGCGGATCCGAACGCTGCAGCGGTCATCTCATTGGGCCGCACGCTGCTCTGGTTCGCGGCCGGCTACCAGATCTTCGACGGGCTGAACCTCGGCGCCGGTTTCTGCCTGCGTGGCGCGGGCGACATGCGGGTGCCGACGGTGGCGATCGTCTTCCTGTCCTGGTTCGGGTTCGTGCCCTTCACGCATATGTTTACGTTCGCGCCCGGAGAGGGTTGGGTGGAATTCCTGCCGCAGTACGGTTACGGCACTGTCGGCGGCTGGGCGGTCGCGCTGGTCTACACCTGCATTCTCGGCAGCCTGATCTTTCTGCGTTGGCGCTCCGGGGCATGGCGCCGGATCGACCTGCGGTAAGATGCGCATACAAACAACACGGGGCGCGACACCGAGCGGCCCACCACGATCGGGAGGGGTTCCATGAATAGCCTCATACGTTCGGCTGCCGCGTGCATTCTGGCCGGCGCTGCAATCACTTCGCACGCCGCCGCGCTGCCGGAAGCAAATCCGGAGGACGTCGGCCTGTCCTCGCAGCGTCTTGCGCGGCTCGACGCCACCATGCGAAAAGCGGTGGATTCCGGCGAACTGCCCGGGGTGGTTATCCTGATCGCGCGCGACGGACGGCTAGCCTATGCCAGGAGCTTCGGCTGGCAGGACCGCGAAAAGAAAATACCCATGCGCAGTGACTCGATTTTTCGCATCTACTCGATGACCAAGCCTATCGTCAGCGTCGCGGCGATGATGCTGGTCGAGGAAGGCAGACTCGGGTTGCACGAGCCGGTGTCCAAGTTCATCCCCGAGTTCAAGGAGATGAAAGTCGGCGTCGAGGTCAAGGATGCGTCTACCGGTGCGTCCACGCTTTCGCTGGTGAACGCAAAACGCCAGATGACAGTACAGGACCTGTTGCGCCATACCTCGGGCCTCACCTACGCCTCCGTCGGACAGGACACGCCGGTCAAGAAAATGTATCGCGATGCCGAAATCATGTCGCAAAAGCGGGTGCTGGCGGAATTCGTCAAGGCGCTCGCCAAGCTGCCGCTTGCATTCGAACCCGGCACCACTTGGGAATACGGGCATTCCAGCGACGTGCTTGGGCGCGTCGTGGAAGTCGTCTCCGGCCAGAGCCTGGATGTGTTTCTCGCTGAGCGCATTCTCAAGCCGCTGAAAATGGTCGACAGCGGCTTTCACGTGTCCGCCGACAAACTCGATCGCCTCGCGCAACCGGCACCCGATGTGTACACCGGCAAGACCCCTGAACTGCTCGACGTCACCCAACCGGCGACGTTCTTTGCCGGCGGCCACGGCATGGTGTCCACCGCCGGCGACTACCTGCGCTTCGCGCAGATGCTCGAGAATGGCGGCGAGCTCGACGGCGTGCGCATCCTCGCGCCAAAGACAGTGGAATACATGACCGCCAATCATTTGCATTCGAACATCAGCCTTGGCCCGACCTTCCTGCCCGGGCCCGGTTACGGCTTCGGACTCGGCTTCGGCACGCGGGTCGAAGTGGGACAGTCGGAATGGCCCGGGACCCCTGGCGAGTTCTACTGGGGTGGCTACGCCGGGACTTACTTCTGGGTGGATCCGCTCGAGGATCTGGTGCCGGTAATGATGTCGCAGGAACCTGTGCGCCGTCCGCACTATCGCTCACTGCTGCGCAATTTGGTGTATCAGGCGATCATCGATTAGCACGCAGGGCGCAGGCACACGGTTGGGTTTTGAGGGATGTTTTTCCTTCCCTCTTCATCCTTCCGCCTTGCCTTCATCCTTTGCCTCCGGCGTAACCTTGATCCGAGCTTCGCACGGCTAAGGGTTAGCCTGCGCCGCAACAGGCCCTCCGGGCGTGTTGTCGCGTTGCTCATCACGCCGATGGTTCTGAGGTGCGCGAAACATAACAATATTCGGAATACAGGGGCGCGCGTGCCAGGCGTTGGAGTATAGTTTTTCTTCATCCTTCCGCCTTCATCCTTCCGCCTTGCTTTCGTTCCTCCGCCCTCTTCTTCCCCTCACTGCCGCATTGTTGCTCGCGCCGCCGCCAGTGCTGGCGCAGGCGGAGGCAGCGCGCACCTTCCTGCTGATCGCGCAGCCGGACATGCTCGATCCGAATTTCTCCCGCTCGGTGGTGCTGGTCATGCTCCCAGAAGACAGCGGCCCGCTCGGCGTCATCCTAAACCGGCCCACCAACGTCCGCTTGCGCGAGCTGTATCCGGAGCGCGCCGAATTGCAAGGCCGCGACGATCTCGTGTTCTTCGGCGGACCGGTGCAACCCGATGCGCTGCTGTTCGCCTTCCGCTCCGCGGTGAAACCGCCGAAGGGCCTCAGCGTGACCGCGGACATCTACATCAGCGGATTCAGCGAAGTTCTCGACGAATTGCTCAAGCATCCGGAGAACGCCAATGAGCAGCGTTTCTTCGCCGGCTACGCCGGCTGGGCGCAGGGCCAGCTGGAGTTCGAAGTCGCCCGGGGCGGCTGGTACATGCTGCCGCTTGATGAGGACGCGATCTTCAAGATGAACCCGCTGACGATCTACGATGAACTCCTGAAGCGCGCAACCGTATTGCGCATCGAAACCAGGCGCGAGTTCCGCGACAGGTCAACGGCGGACGCCGGATTGCACTGACTGCGCGGCCGTCGTTTCGAACCATGCTGCCCAATCCGCGCCTCATTCCTATGGGAGACCGGGCGCTGGTGATCGAATTCGGCGACCGGCTCGATCCCGGACTGAGCGCCCGCATCGCCGCCGCCGCGCAAAGTCTGCGCGCATCGGCGCTGCCCGGCGTGCTCGACATCGTGCCGGCCTATACCACGCTGGCGTTGCACTACGACCCGGCGATCATCGGCGCGGGCGATGCACCCAACGAGGTCCTGATCGAACAGATCAAGAAGTGGCTGAGCGCTCAGGACGAGGTAGAACCGCCGCCGGGACGCCTGGTGGAGATACCGGTGTGTTACGGCGGCGAATTGGGCGAGGACCTCGACGAGGTGTCCCGCCGGCATGAGCTCACCGCCGGGGAATTCGCCACGATTCACGCAAGCACGGATTACCGCGTGTACCTGCTCGGTTTTGTGCCGGGTTTCGCCTATCTCGGCAACCTGGACTCGCGCATCGCCACGCCGCGCCGTGATACGCCGCGCCCGCGCGTTCCCGCGGGCAGTGTAGCTATCGGCGGCGACCAGACCGGGGTGTATCCGCTGGATACGCCGGGAGGCTGGCATCTCATCGGCCGCACACCGGTGAGAATGTTCACCCCGGAAGCCGAGCCGCCTTGCCTGCTCGGTGCCGGCGACCGCGTACGCTTCGTGCCGATTTCGCGCGCAGAGTTCGACTCCATGTCGGGAACCGGTGCATGAACCTTCGAGTTCTCAAGCCGGGCGTGCTGACCACGCTGCAGGACAGCGGCCGTAACGGCTATCAGCACTACGGCGTGCCGGTTTCCGGCGCGATGGATCTGTTCTCGCACCGGGTCGCCAATATCCTGGTCGGCAATCCCGGGGATGAAGCTTCGCTCGAAATGACGCTGCAGGGGCCGCGTCTCGAGTTCGATCAGGACGCGGTGATCGCGATTTGCGGTGCCGACCTGTCTCCCGCCATCGGCGGCGCCGAGGTTCCCGAAGGCAAAGCAGTACGGGTGTGCGCCGGCAGCGTGCTCGACTTTGGCGCGTGCCGCGTGGGCTGCCGCGCTTACCTTGCCGTTCGCGGCGGCTTCGACGTGCCGCGGGTGATGGGCAGCCGCAGTACCTACGAAACAGCGCAACTTGGCGGCATGCATGGGCGCACACTCAGAAAGGACGACCGGCTACGAATCGGCGAATCGACCGGCAACATCTACCCTGGTCTCGATGCGGAACTCGTACGTTCCCAGCGCGCATTCGCGTTTCCGAAATGGGCAGTGAATCAGCACATCGAGAAACTCGGCCGCGCGCCGCAGGTAGTGCGGATCATCCCCGGACGTCACTGGGAGGCGTTCCCGGCCACGGCACGCGATGCGCTCACCGGCACCGAGTTCCGCATTGCGCCCGATTCAAACCGCATGGGCTTTCGCCTCGAAGGAGCGGTGATCGAGCCCGAGAAACCGCTGGAAATCCTGTCGGAAGCCGTGACCTTTGGCACAATCCAGATTCCGCCCGCAGGCATGCCGATCGTATTGATGGCGGACCGGCAGACGGTCGGCGGGTATCCAAAGATCGCCGAGGTGTCGAGCGTCGACCTGCATTTGCTCGCGCAACTCAAGCCCGGTGACCTGCTACGATTCGAGCTGGTATCGCTGGCGCAGGCGCAGGCACTGTGGCTCGCGCGCGAGCAGGAGATCATGACCATCCGCGAAGCGGTGGAGAAACACCTGACCGAATGAGCCCATCAAGGACAAATTAGCCAGAGAGAACACAGAGGACACAGAGAAAAACAAAGGGGGGATCTGTAAATGATGTGATCCGAGAGACAGCGTGCGCGTGCGGATGGAACAAGCTAAATTCGATGACAGGTACCACAGACATGCTGCCTTTCCCTCACATATTGTCTTGTTCCTGATTTCCTCTGTGTACTCTGTGACCTCTGTGGCTAAATTGCAGTTTTAGGAATGAAGACACTCGATCTCAATTGCGACATGGGCGAAGGCTTCGGCGCATGGAAGATGGGCGACGATGCCGCGCTGTTGGACCATGTCACATCGGCCAACATCGCCTGCGGCATCCATGCCGGCGATCCGGGTACCATCCATCGCACCGTGAAGCTGGCGATCGAAAAAGGCGTCGCCGTCGGTGCACATCCCTCGCTGCCCGACTTGCAGGGCTTCGGCCGCCGCGCCATCGAGGTCACCGCCAGCGAAGCCTATGACCTGATTCTTTACCAGATCGGCGCGCTGTCCGCATTCGCCCGTTCGCTGGGCGGCCGGCTCTCACACGTGAAACCGCATGGCGCGCTCTACAACATGGCGGCACGCGACGGCGGCTTGGCTCGCGCCATCGCCAAGGCAGTAAAGGACTTCGATTCGAGACTGGTGCTGTTCGGCCTTGCGGGAAGCGAACTGGTCCGCGCCGGCCACGAGACGGGGCTCAAGGTTGCCAATGAAGTATTCGCCGACCGCACCTATCAATCGGACGGCAGCCTGACGCCGCGGAGCCAGCCGGATGCGATCATCCACGACGTCGAGGTTTCGATCGCGCAGGTCAGGCGCATGGTCGGCGAAGGCAAGGTCAAAAGCACTCAGGGAACGGATGTGGAGGTCATCGCCGATACGCTCTGCATTCATGGCGATGAACCTGCCGCGGTCGAATTCGCCCGCCGCATCCGCCGCGCCCTCGCCGACAGCGGCATCCGCGTTGCGTCCGTGGCCCATTAAACCTTGACGCAAAGGCGCGAAGACGCAAAGAAAATCAAGAAAAGCATGAGTGGGGCAAAGAACATAAGGTGTGGACTTCTCGTTGATGAATGGTCCGCACGCTTCAATGTCACTTTCTGCGCTGATCTAGTTTTTCACTCAGTCAAGTTCTTTTTCGCGTTTCCTTTGCGTCTTGGCGCCTTTGCGGCGAAGGTTTAAAGTTTGAATAGCAGAGCACAACAATTGAGAGGAGCAATCAACAATGCAGGACAAGCTATTCGACGTTGCCGATCAAGTAGTGCTGGTATCGGGAGGAAGCCGCGGCATTGGGCGCGCGCTGGCGGAAGGCTTTGCCGAACGCGACGCGCAGGTAATCATCGCCGGCCGGGAAGCGGACACGCTGAAGCAAACCGCCAAGGAAATCTCCAGGGGCAAACACACGGTCGCGTTTGAGGTGTGCGACGTCGCGAAACCGGAAGACGTGGACAAGCTGGTTGGGAGCGTCCTGAAGAAATTCGGCCGCATCGACACGCTGCTCAGCGTGGCGGGCGTGAACAAGCGTATGAAAGCGGAAGACTATACGCTCGAGGAATACGACCGTATCGTGAACATCAATCTGCGCGGCGCCTTCGCCATCGCCCAGGCGGTCGGCCGGCACATGATCGGCCGCAAGGCCGGCAACATCATCAACATCGACTCGCTCAACACCTACGCCCCGCTCGCAGGCGTCACGCCTTACGCGATCAGCAAGGCCGGCGTGCTGATGATGACCCGCGCGCTCGCCAACGAGTGGGGCAGGCACGGGGTCCGCGTAAACTCCATTGCACCGGGTTTCTTCCCTACCGACTTGTCGAAGAAATTATGGGCGCAGGAAAAAATGAGCGCTTGGGGCAGGACGGTGACTCCACTGGGCAGGCTCGGCGACGTGAAGGAATTAGTCGGTGCCGCGATATTCCTCGCTTCGCCGGCGGCTGCGTTCGTCACCGGGCAGACCATCCGCGTGGACGGCGGCATCACCGCTGGAATCAGCTGGCCGATCGACCTTTAGCGGAGCGGGTCACCGGCAGACGGCAAGGAACCTACTGAAACTGCACCCAACGATCGCCGTGA
>JBQTIV010000057.1:0-6391 GCA_052387775.1 Betaproteobacteria bacterium | reverse complement strand
GTGATCACCCCGCCCTGCGAAAACCCCGCCAGCACGATGCGCCCGGACGGAATGCAGAGAAAACCAAGCGAAGCGTGTGAAAAAAAAAGGCGGGGAATTCAGATTTCCACTACCGAGTCGATTTGTCGTGCTGGTGCGACTAACCACCACCTTGCTTCTTGACCCCAAGTGTTTTTTGTTTCCTTTGCGTTTCCTCTGCGGTTAAGGGGTTCTAGTTGGCGCGCTGCATGATGCGAAAGCGGACCATGTCGAAATCGTCGCCGCCTTCGAGCAGCTTCTTCGGTACCAGCAGGTAAGTACGCCCGTAGGCACGCATCTCGTACGTCCTTTGTGGGGCGAAGAGTCCTGGCCTCAGCAACAGGCTCATTTCTCCCGAACCGCTGCTGTCGCTCGTGCTCGACGGCAACAAGACGGCATCCTGCGCGACCGCAGCGCTGCCGGCTTCGACCGGCACGAGCTTGACCACGGTTGCGCCCTGGCTGAACACCTGGATGCCGACATAGCGCTGCTTGAGATCAAAGGCCGAAAGCCGCCGCACGATCCCCACGCCCCAGGCAGCGCCGTCGTCGAGCTTTACCCCCAGCAGTGTCCCGACCATGAGCCAGTCGCTCGTGGCTTGTGGCAGCAGCGCTCCGTAACCGCCCGCGCTTTCGTTCTCCACCGTCCACGTTTCGGCCGAATTGTCGAAAGCCAGGTCATCGGTATCGTCGGATATGGTGGCGAGGATCTCGTCAAAGTCGTGGATCACGCTGATATGCGACACCGAATGGCGCCGCTCCTCGCTGCGCGCCGGGGGCACCTGTGCCCAATAGCGCGCCAGATGCCGCAGCACTTCCAGGACCACCTCGGGATCGAAAACGCCGCCGAGGTTGATGGTGGACGGCACGACGCCGTCAGCCTGCAACACGGCGATAAGTTTCTCCAGTTCCTGCGCCGCGGAACCGGGACCGAAGAATCGCAAGCCGCGGGTCGTCTGCAAACGCGAAACCATGCGCGCCGGTCCTCTGCTGGTGGTGAGGTCCACGTAATAGTGGACGCCTTTGCCGGGTTGGCGCTGCAGCACGAAGAATTCGGAGAACTGCGCCACCACCCGTTCGGCGATCTCCAGCTTTGGAGGCAGCAGGCTATCGGTAGATGAGATCGCCAGCGTAAGTCCCTTGAGGAATTCGCGCTGCACCGTGGATTCGCCGAACTTCCCCGGATACACCTCGACCCTGGCGGCTGCGAGATTCTTTTCTTCGGCGTACGAATAGAGCCTGCCGTACTCCTCCCACATCCTCGGGGCAATCGGCCCGTAGCGCAGCAACTGCCATTTCAGTTGCAGGGACAGCGCGCGCATCGCCCGTGCCAGAATCAACGGCAACTGCCCCTTCAGCGAACTCCAGCCATTGGCGCCGGCCTGGTAGCGCGCGAGGATCAGCTGATAAGCGTCCGCAAGCTGCTTCCAGAAACTGAACACCGCATTCCAGATGCGGATTTCCTGGAATTTCTGCAGCCGCGCGCCGCCGGCGTGGTAAACCTGGGTGAGCTTGCGCTGATGGTTTTTTGCGGTCTGGTCGATCAGGTCGATGATCTCGAGCTGTCGCGCCAGCTTGACGCCTTCTGCAGCTTTGAGCGAGTCGAGCCAGTGGGAAAGTTCGTCTAGCGCCTTGAAGGAATCGTTGGCCGGCAGATCGGCGATGAGTCCGCGCGCGGCCCTGTCATCGGCCAGCGGATGGTCCGACTGTGTTCCCCTGATCCAACTAAACATGCCTGTGTCTCGTAACCCCGAAGAACGCCAGAAGTCCGGCTGTTTGGAATTATAACGCGCTGTTTATCTTGGTCTATTACTTCTTGGGCCGGCGAATTATCGCCGCCGCGGCGCCTTCTCGAGGGGATGTGCGGCACGATGCCCGCGGCCGGCGTTGACGCCCGCCAGCAACGCCAATCCGATGACGAAATAGGCTCCGGTAATTAGAATGGCAAGGCGATGATTCCCGGCGGAAATCCAACTGACCAGACCGTAGGTGATAGGACCGAGGATCGAGGAAAGCTTGACCGCCAGCCCCCACAATCCAAAGAACTCGGCGCGTCGGTCGGACGGACTCAGGTAGCCGACCAGCGCGCGCCCCGCGGACTGGCTGGCGCCGAGACAGACGCCGGCGAGGTTCGCCGACACCCAGAACAGCGCTGGGGTGGTCGCCAATCCGGCCAGCAGCGCGGTCAGGCACCAGCCGATCAATGTCAGCGCCAGCGTGCGCACGTGGCCGAGCCTATCCTGTAATTGTCCGAAGGCAATCGCGCCCACGCTGGCGGTGATGTTCACCACCAGGATCAGCATGATGGTCTGCTGCGTAGAGAATTCCATCTCCTGTTCGGAATAAATCGCGGCGAGCGAGATCACCGCCTGAACGCCGGCCTGATAGAACAGGATGCAGAGCAGGAAGCGCATGAGGTCGCGATAGCGGCTGGCATGCCGGAGCGTTTCCCAGGTGCGCGCAAATGCGCTCGCATATGCGCCAGTTGGCAGTTGCTGTGGTTGTGCCCGTTCTTTCAGCAGCAGGAACGTTGGCAGGCTGGAGACGGCGAACAGCGCCGCGGTGATCAACATGGTCACCGGAACAAACGCGGCGGAGGACTGCCCCTGCGCCTGCGCCCAGGTGACGTAGGCGAGCGATGCGCCGAGACTGATCAGTCCGCCGATGTAACCCAGCCCCCAACCCCAACCCGACACCTTTCCCAGCGCATGTCCCCTGGCAAGTTCCGGAAGAAATGCCGCGATCAGGTTCTCGCCGGTACCAAAGAAAAAATTGGAGATGACCAGCAGCGCCATCCCGAGTACCAGGTCTCCGGGACCGGCGAGCGCCAGCGACGCCGTTCCGGCCACACAGCCGATCGTTGTCACCGCCAGCAGCCGTTTCTTGGCCGCGTGCGCGTCGGCATAGGCGCCGATCAGCGGCGCGCTCACCACGATCAGTGCGTACGACACCGACAGAGCCGCGGTCCAGGCGAGGGTGGCCCACACCGCCTGCCCTGCCACCACCGCCACGAAGTAGGCGTTGAACACCGCGGTGATGACCACGGTGGTGTAACCGGAGTTGGCGAAGTCGAACATCATCCAGCCCCACACTTCGCGGGGCCGGACATCGTCGATCAGATTTTTTTTGGGGCCGGGAGCTGGCAATTTCTTCCGGGCGACGGTTGATCTCGGGAAGTCCAGCCGAGACTTTAACCGCGAAACGTCGGAAACACTACCGATTGCCGACGGGGGCGACCAAACCGGCGTCGGGCGGCGGCCCACCCTTCACCTCCGGCGCCTGCGGCAAGATACGGCACAGCTTGAGAATCAGGTTGATCTTGATCTCGTCGAAATGCGCGCCGGGAATCAGCGGGCTGTTGAATAACAGCAGCGCCGCAGGCTGCAGTCTCGCAAGTCCGATATGGCTCATTCCGTAGCGCTCCAGGATGTCGATCAGTTGCTCGAAGATTTCGGTGCTTCCGGATTCCGGCGACGCGGCCCGTTCGCGCAGCGTCGTAAGGCTCAGCACCCGGCGTTCGGCGCCGAGATAACGGATGATTGCCGCGGCGTCGTACCGCGCCAGGTCCTCCATGCGCAGCAGTACGTTTTCCTGCGTCAGCGGAAGATGGCGCAGCGACTGGACAAGGTTTTCCAGGCTGGTCATCTTGGCGAGCAGCAGCCATTGCAGGAACGAAGCCCCACGGCTTTCCACCGCCACCGCCTTGACACGGTAAAAGATGGTGAACACCAGCGCGAACACCAGCGACAGCGGGAAGAACTCGAAGAATTCGCGTGCCGTGAGATTGTCGGTGATCGCCATGAAGGACAGTGCCATGATCGAGGCGCGCAGGAAGATGTTGAGCACCTCGTTGAACACGATGATGCGGGTGTCCACGCGGTAATTCATGCGCACCAGCACGTACACGAAGATCAGCGCGCCTGCAGCGCCCAGACGCCGCGGGATCCAGGTCAGCTCCTCGCGGAAATCGGTGATCACCAGCGGCACGGCAAACATCGCCGACACGAAAATCGCGTTGTTCAGGCGGATTTCCAGGGTGGTAAGTTCTTTCTGGTCGGCGCGCCACACCATCCACGCCATGGCGATGATGATGGACACCTCGAAACACAGGAAGGCAATCACCACGATCTTGCCCGCATGAAGTTGCCCGATCAGCGCCATGAAGGCAAAGAACACCGTGCCACCCGCGGCGTAGATCTTCATCGGCAGGCTGACGTGCCGGCGCACAATGCCCTCGGCGAACAGCACAATCACCAGCGGCAATACCACCGCGGGGAAGAAGCGCAGATAATCAAGCCAAGTGTAGCGCAGCAGCCAGTAGAAGCCGCGCAGCGTCATGAGCGCGAATGCGCAGTAGAGCAACAACAGCGTATTGCGCTCGAGCGCGCCACCAGTGCGGTGTTTGTGGACGAAATTGAGGTAGCCCCATACACCCGCGGCTCCGAGCCAGGTGATGATGATGTCGCTGTAGACCGCTTCGTTGTACTCCATGTTGCCTCCTCCCGATCGCGCCAGTGGCGAATCTAACGCCGTGGGCGCAAGTCTCCCCACTGCCGATTGGGCGAGAACCAGTGCCACAACGGCAGCAGCAGTCTTCCGGACAGCACGAACATCAGGCGATACAGCAGGCTGGGCAGCGAATCGCGCGGCACGGTGCGCAGCAGATATTCGCGGGCACATGCGAAGTTGATCGCACCGACCTGCAGGAAGTCGTCGCCGCGCAGATAGTCGAGACGGTCCCGGCACATCTCGTTGACCGCGTCATCGCGATGCTTGGTAGTGCCTTCGTAGGTCTTCCTGAGGGCCTCCGAGCCGCTGGTGTAGGCGTCGCGGATGATGAAGTTGTCCTCGTCGAACTGCGCCTGCGGCCCTACCCCGAATGCGTCGCGATGTCTCTCCATCACCTGCCTGGCGATGGTCAGGTGCGCGAAGCTCCTGCGCAGCTTCCCGGACGGCGATGGGTAGACGTCGGCAAAGGCTTCGGCGACCTTGCCGAAAATCGCCGGAACCTGGGTCACGCTGGTAATCCACACCGGGCTCATGCCGTTCCTCAGAAACACCATCAGGCAGGGCAGCCCGACGATCACCCAGGTGTATCCCTGCGCCTGGAATGCCGGGTCCACCATGATCAGCCCAAGGTGCAGGACGTTGACACCACGGCCATGAACTTCGACGTCGAGAAAAGAGTAGGCGTTGAAGGCTATGGGTTTGCCGCTTGCCCGGTCATAGAGTATTGAAAGGATGGCATCGTCGAGCCGCCGCTTGTCGCCACGCAGCACGCCGTAATCGAGGCCGGACGGAATGACCGTCTTCGCGACCTGGCGTACATCGGCGAGAAGCTGTTCGAGCGCGCCACGCCCCATCCACAAACCGGGACGCTCGACGATGCGCAGGCGCGCCTCGTTCTTCACCGGAAATTCGAAATCGAGATACTTCCGGCCCAGCTTGTGCAGGTGGATCATGGTCCGCCCTCCCCAGGCGTACTCACTTCCCGCTACAAATTCAGCGCTTGTCAGTCCTTTTTCAGGCCGCGCAACAGCAGTTCAACCAGGAGCGAAGAGATGCGGTCCAGACTGCGCCATTCTATCCATGGGTCCCTGCCCTTCGCGATGTGCAGCGACACCACCCCGTGCATGCCTGACCACAGGCTTTGCACCAGCAATTCCGCGTCATCGAGTTCCGGGCGCAGCAGGCCCTTGCGCATGGCCTCCTCAATTGCCTCCTTGAAGAAGGTATAGACGTCCTGCGCCGGATCGGCGCGGATCGCGGCGAGATTCGCCTCCTTCATTTCCGAGGACACCGGAGACATGAACATGAGCCGGTAATGATTTGGATGCTGCACGCCAAAATCCACAAACACCCGGGCCATCGCCAGGATGCGCGCGATCGGATCGGCGATCTGGGCGCAACGGCGGAACTCCTGACCGAAGGACTGGAAATCGTGCGCGACGATCTCCCGGATCAGCGTCTCCTTGTCGGGGAAATGCTGGTAGATCATCGTGGTCGTGTATTCGATTCGCTCGGCGATCTTGCGCATCGTCACGGCCTCGTAGCCGTGCACCGCAAACAGTTCGCGCGCCGCGTCGAGCACCCGCTCACGCATGCGCTGTTTGTCGCGCTCGCGCCGCAGTCTCGATCGCGACTTCCTGGCTACCGATATACCGTCATGGTCCCCGTCTTCAAGCATCTTATAGTTTCCTGTTCCGTTAATTCATGGCTGAAAACCCGACGAGAATCAGCGCCATGCTGTGTTACGAGTCCTCGCCGTGCGTGTCGGAGCGCGGAAGAGGGGCCCCTCTGGGGATCTGACCGCGGAGACACGCGTAAGGCCGGTGGTCGACACGCTATTGGCCGCTTGCACGGTCGCATCCCCG
>JBQTIV010000056.1:0-18558 GCA_052387775.1 Betaproteobacteria bacterium | reverse complement strand
GTGAGCAGGCTCCCGGTCTATGCCGGAGCGATGGAGGAGCAGCGCAGATTCGTCGTATACCGCATCACCAAGGTCAAGGACGTGAGTGCCGTTGATCCGGAACAGCGCAAGGCGCTGGGCAGGCAGTTGGCGGAGATGGTCGGCCAGGAACAACATGTCGCCTACCTTGCCAGCCTGCGGGAACGAGCCGACGTCAAGATCGACAGGAAGCGGCTCGAGCAGGGACAGTAGCGCCGATTTCCCATCAGCGTCAAAGACCAATACTTACCACGGAGGACACGGAGGAAAACCAGGATCAAAAGAATATACGCGAGTTAAAGACTGGAATCGGTGGTGCCTTTGGCACGCGGCCTGTTGTTAACACCCACATTGTTTTTCCTCGTTTCTGGTTTGCCTCCGTGTCCTCCGCGTCCTCCGTGATGTGCGCTTCTTTTGTTTCGAAGTAACGTCTATTCGATTGCGCCGGTCCCGGTGGTATTGAATCCGGCGTCGACGTAGGTGATTTCACCGGTGATGCCGCTCGCCAGGTCGCTGCACAGGAAGGCAGCGACATTGCCCACTTCCTCGGTGGTAACGTTGCGGCGCAGCGGCGACTGCTTTTCCGCATGGGCCAGCAACTTGCCAAAGCTGTTGATGCCGGCGGCGGCAAGCGTCTTGATCGGACCCGCTGAAATCGCATTCACGCGGATTCCTTTGGGCCCGAGGCTTTGCGCCATGTATCGCACATTGGCTTCGAGGCTGGCTTTGGCCGGCCCCATGACGTTATAGCTGGGAAAAGCGCGCTCGGCGCCAAGGTAGGTAAGCGTAAGCAGCGCAGCATTGCGGCCCTGCATCATCGGCAGGCCGGCCTTGGCGAGTGCCGCAAAGCTGTAGGAACTGATCTCGTGGGCGATACGGAATGCCTCGCGGGTCACCGAATCCAGGTAATCGCCGGTGAGCGCTTCGCGCGGCGCGTAGGCGATTGAGTGGATTATGCCATCGAGGCCGTCCCAAACTTTGCGCAGTTCCACGAACAGCGCGTCGATCTCGGCGTCATTCGCGACATCGCAGGGCAGCACCAACCGGCTGCCGAATTCGGCCGCCAGCACGACCACGCGATCCCTGACCCGCTCCCCCTGGAAGCTGAATGCGAGATGCGCGCCCTCGCGGTGCATGGCCTTGGCGATGCCGTAGGCGATCGAACGATGGCTGAGCAGGCCGGTGATGAGGATTTTCTTGTTGTCGAGAAATCCCATGGCATTTCCTCGCTGTTTCTTCGTCAGTTTCGCGAAACCCCGGCATTATAGCGAAACGACCCGTCCCCACGACCGTGCGGATGCGAGCGGGTCGACCCCCCCGGTATTCCGCTACACTTCGGCCAGAGTATGAGCCGGCTGAAGATAACAGTTGTGGCGCTCGCGCTGCTCGGTTTAGCGGGCGGCTGCGGCGGACCATGGAATGACCCTTATCCCGCCCGCGAGCGCGGCCGGAACATCCTGTATTCAGCTTTCGTGGAGCGGCCCAAGCACCTCGATCCGGTGCAGTCCTATGCCGAGAACGAGTATGTCTTCATCACCCAGATCTACATGCCGCCGTTGCAATACCACTATCTCAGGCGGCCCTACGAACTGGTTCCTTTCGGCGCGGCGGCGATTCCGCGCGCCATTTACCTCGGCGCCGACGGCCGCCGGCTGCCCGATTCTGCGCCCGCCCAGCTGGTGGCATTCAGCGTTTACGACATCCGCATCAGGCAGGGAGTGATGTACCAGCCGCACCCGGCCTTTGCCATGGACGAGTCCGGCAAGCCGCGCTATATGAACCTTGGGCGCGAGGATCTCAAAAACGTATTTGAGTTACGCGACTTCCGGCACACTGGCACGCGCGAATTGGTCGCCGAGGATTTCGTGTTTCAGATCCGCCGCCTTGCGCATCCCGGGCTGCATTCACCGATCTTCGGTCTGATGGGCGAATATATCGTCGGGCTCAAGGAACTCGGGCAGCGACTGCAGGATGAGGCGAAACACCTGCCCGCGGATGCCTTTCTAGACCTCAAGAAGTTTCCTCTCGAGGGCGCCCGGACATTGGATCGCTACACCTACCGCATCAAGATCCGCGGCAAGTACCCGCAGTTCGTCTATTGGCTGGCCATGCCGTTCTTTGCGCCGATTCCGGAGGAGGCGCAGCGCTTTTACGCGCAACCGGGCATGACCGAAGGCAAAAACCTCACTCTCGACTGGTACCCGGTAGGCACAGGCCCGTACATGCTGACCGTCAACAATCCGAACCGGATGATGGCGATGGAGCGCAATCCGAATTTCGCCGGGGAACCGTATCCTGCGGACGGCGAAACGGGCGATGCCGAAGCCGGACTGCTTCACGATGCCGGTAAACCCATGCCATTCATCGACAAGGTGATATTCAGTCTGGAGAAGGAAAGCATTCCCTACTGGAACAAGTTCCTGCAGGGCTATTACGATTTTTCCGGAATCTCATCGGATACCTTCGACCAGGTTGTGCAGATCACCGGTGCCGGCGATATCGCGCTGACCGAGGACATGCAAAAGCGCGAAATCGCGCTGCAGACGTCGGTGGCGACCTCCACCCTGTATGTGGCGTTCAACATGCTCGACCCGGTGGTCGGCGGCAATTCCGAGCGCGCGCGCAAGCTGCGTCATGCCATATCCGTCGCGCTGGACTTCGAGGAGATGATCTCGATCTTCCGCAACGGGCGCGGCGTCGCGGCGCAAGGACCGATACCGCCAGGCATATTCGGTTACCGCGATGGCCGGGAGGGAATGAACCCTTACGTTTACGACTGGGTGGACGGCAGGCCGAAGCGCAAGCCGGTGGCGTACGCCCAGAAGCTGCTCGCCGAGGCGGGCTATCCGAACGGAATCGAAGCTTCGACCGGCAAACCGCTGGTGATTTATTTCGACGGCACAATGGTCGGTGCGGAGGGCAGGTCGCGCGCCGACTGGCTGGTGAAGCAGTTCGCCAGGATCAATCTGCAACTGGTAGTGCGAAGCTCAGACTTCAACCGCTTCCAGGAAAAGGTGCGCAAGGGCACGGCGCAACTGTTTTTCTTCGGCTGGAATGCCGACTATCCGGATCCGGAGAACTTTCTGTTCATGTTCCATGGACCGCAGGCCCGGGCACTCAAGAACGGCGAGAACAGCGCCAATTACATGAACGCGGATTACGACCGCCTGTTCGAGCGGGTGCGCGCGATGAACAGCGGGCCCGAGAGGCAGGCGCTCATCGACCGCATGATCGAGATTCTGCGTTTCGATGCCCCCTGGGCATGGGGACTGCATCCGCAGGATTTCACCCTGGCGCATGCCTGGGTGTACAACCGCAAGCCCAACAAGATGGCCAATAATAGTCTCAAGTACCAACGCATCGACGCGCAACAGCGCGAATCGATGCGCGCGCGGTGGAACTCGCCGGTGCTCTGGCCGTTGCTTGCCGTGTTCGCCGCATTGGCGCTTGCATTGATCCCTGCAGTACTCTCGTACCGGCGGCGCGAGCGTGCCGGGGGCAAATTGGCGACATGATCAACTACCTCATTCGCCGCGTTCTTTACGCCATCCCCATCCTGGTCGGGGTCAACGTAATCACTTTCGCGCTGTTCTTCTTCGTCAACACGCCGGACGACATGGCGCGCATGCAGCTCGGGCAGAAGCGCGTGACGGAGGAAGCCGTGCACAAATGGAAGGAGGAGCGCGGCTACAACCAGCCGCTGTTCGTCAACTCCGCGGCGCAAGGCATCGGCAAACTCACCGACACCATTTTCTTCACCAAGTCGGTGAAGATGTTCGCCTTCGAATTCGGGCGTGCCGAGGCCGACGGCCGCGACATCGGCCATGAGATCCGCAGCCGGATGTGGCCCAGTTTCGCCATTGCGCTGCCGGTCTTTCTGGCCGGCATGCTGACCTATATCACGGCGGCGCTCTTGATGGCGTTCTTTCGCGGTAGCTACCTCGACTTCGCCGGCGTGGTCCTGTGCGTGGTGGCAATGTCGGTCTCGGGACTGTTTTACATCATCGGCGGGCAGTACCTGATCAGCAAGCTGTGGAACCTGGTGCCCATTTCCGGATACGGCGATGGCCTGAGCGCATGGCAGTTCCTCGTGCTGCCGGTACTCATCGGCATCATCGCCGGCGTGGGCGCGAGCGCGCGCTGGTACCGCACCATATTTCTCGAAGAGATCAACCGCGACTACGTGCGCACGGCCCGTGCCAAGGGACTGTCGGAACTGCGCGTGCTATTCAAGCACGTGCTGCATAACGCCATGATCCCGGTCCTCACGGGGGCGGTGGTGGCGATTCCGCTATTGTTCCTCGGCAGCCTGATCACCGAGTCTTTCTTCGCCATACCCGGACTGGGCAGTTACACCATTGATGCCATAAACAACCAGGATTTCTCGGTGGTGCGGGCGATGGTGTTTCTCGGATCGGTGCTGTACATCATCGGCCTGATCCTCACCGACATTGCCTACACCATTGCGGACCCCAGGGTGAGGCTGCAATGACAAGCCTCCTGCCGTTCATGCCGGTGGTGCTGTGGACCGATGCGCTGGTCTTCCTGCTGGTCGCGGTGATCGTGGTATTCGCCTGGTATGTGCGCCGTCACGAGCACCTGCTGGCGCCGTGGAGAAAAGTGGCGTACAGCCGCAGCGGCATGGTCGCGGCGGTGGTCCTGGCCGCATTCGTCGCGGTCGGACTGCTGGATTCGTTGCACTTTCGCCCGCGACTGGGGGAAGCTGCCGGCGGCGGCAAGGCGAGCTACTCGGTCGAGGTGCTGTCGCTGTTCGACGTAGGCGCGGCCCACCTGCGCAACAGGCCCGAGAAGACTTATTCCGCGCCACTGGCAACGCATCTTTTCGCCAGAGAGACGGTGGAGCTGGCGGATGGCAGGCAGGCGCGGCTTTTTCCCCGCCTGTCTTATGGCGGCGCTCATCTCGGCGATCCCGAAACCGAACGGGCATGGGACGTGTCGAAGCGCACGGTCGCCGGTGTGGCGTGCGCGATATTGCTGTGGAACCTTCTGGCGTTGATGGTGACCGCCTGGCTATCGCAGCGTGACGAGCGCAGCATGGCGGACGCCTGGCGGCTGATCTGGAATGGCGGGAGCGCGGTGCCGTGGCGGGAAATGCTCTTCACCACCGGCCTGTTGCTGCTGGTGCTGGCGCCAATGCTCCTGCTCTCGGCGAAGTATCACGTGCTGGGCACCGACAAGGTGGGGCAAGACGTTTTCTACCAAGCCCTCAAGAGCATTCGCACCGGGTTGGTGATCGGCACGCTCACGACCATGGTGATGCTGCCATTCGCGCTGCTGCTCGGCATCATGGCCGGATACCTTCGCGGCTGGGTGGATGATGTAATCCAGTACATCTACACCACGCTTAATTCCATTCCCGGCATCCTGCTCATCGCTGCCTCGGTGCTGATGCTGCAGGTCCTCATGGACAAGCACGCCGATCTGTTCGAGACGGTGCAGCAGCGGGCCGACGCCAAGTTGTTGGTCCTGTGCCTGATCCTCGGCGTGACCAGCTGGACCGGATTGTGCCGGCTGTTGCGCGGGGAGTCCTTGAAACTGCGCGAGATGGACTACATCCAGGCGGCGCAGGCTTTCGGAGTTCCGGGCTTGCGCATCATCACCCGCCACCTCCTTCCCAACGTGATGCATATCGTGCTGATCGCGGTGGTCATGGATTTCAGCGGCCTGGTGCTGGCGGAAGCGGTGCTGTCCTACGTCGGCGTAGGCGTGGATCCGACCATGATCAGCTTCGGCACCATGATCAATTCCGCGCGGCTGGAGATGGCGCGCGAACCCATGGTTTGGTGGTCGCTGGCGGCGGCATTCGTATTCATGCTGATGCTGGTGCTCTCTGCCAACTTGTTCGCCGATGCGGTGCGCGATGCCTTCGACCCGCGCATCCGGGGAAGGGTGGCGATTTCGGCGTTCAATTCAAAAACTTTTCCCAGCGTGAAGAATAGCTGATTGTCCATGGCCGACACGCTGCTTGAAGTCGAGAACCTGTCAACCTGGCTTGCCGCCAACGAAGGCGTGGTGCGCGCCGTGGACGGGCTTTCCTTCTCGATCGCGCGCGGCAAGACCTTCGCGCTGCTCGGTGAATCGGGCTGCGGCAAGTCGATGACGGCATTGTCGATCATGCGGCTGCTGCCTGACGCTGGCCGCATCGTCTCGGGCGCGGTACGGCTTGAGGGGGAGGAGCTGTTGCAGCTTCCGGAAGTCGCGATGCGGCGGGTGCGCGGAGGCAGAATCGGCATGATATTCCAGGAACCCGGCGCAAGCCTGAACCCGGTGATGACTGTCGGCGCACAAATTGCCGAGGTTCTGGAGCGCCATACCCCGTTGCGCAGGGGCGAAGTGCAGGCGCGGGTGATCGAGGTGCTGAATGCAGTCGGCATTCCGGATCCGGCCGTACGGGTCCAAGAGTATCCGTTCCAGCTTTCCGGCGGCATGAAGCAGCGGGTGATGATCGCGATAGCGCTGGCGTGCGAACCCCGCCTGTTGATTGCGGACGAGCCAACCACCGCGCTGGATGTCACCATTCAGGCGCAGGTGCTGGAACTGCTGCGCAGCCTGCAGCAGCGCATGGGCATGTCCATGTTGCTGATCACCCACGATCTTGGCGTGGTTGCGGAAATGGCGCACCACGTAGCCGTGATGTACGCCGGCGAAATCGTCGAGATGGCGCCGCGCGAGGCCTTTTTCCGCAATCCCTCGCACCCCTATTCGCGCAAGCTGTTCGCCTCGGTGCCCAACCGTCAGGCGAGGGACAAGTCCCTGGCAGTGATTCGCGGCATGGTGCCGTCGCTCGCCGGCGAGTTCCACGGCTGCCGCTTCGCCGATCGTTGCGACCATGCTTGGGCGCGTTGCCGCGAAACGATTCCGGCGTGGACGTCGATCGCTGCCGGGCATGGAGCGAGGTGCCATCTTTACGGCGCGGAAGCGCCGGAAAGCAAGGCGGAAGGAGGAAGAGGTAAGGGCAATGATGAAGGCGGAAGGAGGAAGGATGAAGTAAGTTCAAAGGCTTCTGACTCTCCCTCATCCTTTATCCTTTATCCTTCATCCTTGGATGCCCGTTCTTCAACCTTCATCCCTCAGCCTTCATCCTTGAAGTCGACCACTGCGAGCAATCTGCTCGAAGTGGTCGACTTGAAGGTCCACTTCCCGATCCGCAAGGGGCTGTTCAAGCGCGTCGTTGGTCAGGTGAAAGCCGTGGATGGTGTGTCGCTTTCGATCCGGGCAGGACGCACGTTGGCATTGGTTGGCGAGTCCGGCTGCGGCAAGACCACCGTGGGCAAAGGCATCCTGCGGTTGTTGCCGCCGTCGGGCGGAATCGTGCATTTCGGCGGCATGGACCTCGCATCGCTGCCGGCGAACGAGCTGCGCATGCGCCGCAGGCATTTGCAGATCATCTTCCAGGACCCCTACAGTTCGCTCAATCCACGCATGCGGGTCATGGATATCGTCGAAGAGGGAATGGCGGCTCTGGGCGTGGGCGCTGACGCGCGGGCGCGCGCCAATCGCATTGACGATCTGCTGGGACAGGTCGGCCTTTCCCGGGAGATGAAATACCGCTACCCGCACGAGTTTTCCGGCGGCCAGCGCCAGCGCATCGCCATCGCGCGCGCGCTTGCGGTCGAACCACAGCTGATCGTCTGTGATGAACCGACGAGCGCTCTGGACGTGTCAGTGCAGGCACAGATTCTGAATCTGCTGAAGGACCTTCAGGACCGCCTTGGCATCGCCTACCTGTTCATCACCCACAACATGTCGGTGGTCGAGTATCTCGCTCACGAAGTGGCGGTGATGTACCTGGGCCGCATCGTCGAGCAGGGCACCGTGGATGAGGTGCTCGGTGGCGCGAAGCATCCCTATACCCGAGCCCTGTTGTCGGCGGTGCCTTCGGTGGATCCGGCGACGCGGCGCGAAATCATCCGGTTGCAGGGCGACCTGCCTTCACCGGTGAATCCGCCGTCGGGCTGCCACTTCCATCCACGCTGCCCGCTGGCGATGCCGGAATGCCGGCAGACCTACCCGGGAAAGAGTGCGCTCTCGGCAACGCACACGACACGGTGCCATCTGTACAAGTAAGGAAGGATCAGCGCGGCGTGGGGCGCGGATTGCTGTAGATGTTCAGATGCTGGCCAGGTCGAATTCGATTGCTGCGCAGACGATTCCACTCCTTGAGCGCGGCCACAGTGACACGGTTCACCCGGGCGATCGAATAGAGACTGTCGCCGCTCTTCACCCGGTACACCATTTGGTTCATGTAGTAGTCCTCGGGCGCCAGAAATTCGGGGTTGTCCCAGGTATCGGTGAGATTGGAGGATTCCATTTCCTCGTTCATCGGCACCAGCAGCGTGCGCCCGGCGGGAACGCTCAAGTGGCGGTTGATGCCATTTATCTCTTTCAATCGCGCGGTGCTGATGTTGAATTGCGCAGCCACCTGCTCGAGCATCTCGTGTTTCTTCACCGTGTAGGTCTGCCACGACAGCAGCGGCTGGTCGTAGTCCTTCAGATTGGCGTTGAAGGCGCCGGCCTTTTCGATCGGCAGCAGCAAGGTGCGCGATCCGTCCGATGTGATCACCGGCCGCGTGTGGCCGGGATTGAGCGACCTGAAGTCATCCTCGGACATTTCCGCGAGCCGCGCCGCGACTTCCATGTCGATGTGCTCGGAGGTTGTGACAGTAGTGAAGTAAGGCTGATCGGGGATGTCTTCGAGAGCGAATCCGACTCCCTCGGGATTGGCGACGATGTTTTTCACCGCCTGCAGTTTGGGCAGATAGTTGCGGGTCTCGCGCGGCATGCGCAGGCTGTGATAATCGGCGGGCTTGCGTCCCGCGTGGTTCCGGGCAATCGCGCGCGCAACGCCATTCTCGCCCCAGTTATAGGCGGCCAGTGCCAGGCGCCAGTCGTAGAACTGCGCGTGCAAGTGCTGCAGGTAGTCAAGCGCGGCGCGCGTGGCCGCGAGCACGTCGCGCCGCGCGTCGTACCACCAGTCCTGCTGCAGACCGTAACGCCTGCCGGTCGAGGGGATGAACTGCCAGATACCGGCGGCATGTGCGCGCGAATAGGCCTCTGGATTGAAGCCGCTTTCGATCATGGGCAACAGAGCGACCTCCATGGGCATGCCGCGTTTTTCCACCTCCTCCACGATGTAGTAAAGGTAGAGGCGGCTGCGTTCGATCATGCGCTGGGTATAGTCCGGATGGTTCAGGAACCAGGCTTCGTGCCTGGCCACCAGCGCGCTTTCGATCTCGGGCATGGCGAAGCCGGCGCGAATGCGGTCCCAGAGGCTTGTCGGAGCCTGCGGCGCAGGCGCCAACCCGGCACCGGTCCGCTGCGGGACCGGCACATCGGATCGCAGGTTTTCAGTGGCGGCAGTGGCCGGGACTTCTTCGAGGATTACCGGAAAGAAATGTTCCGGCGGTAACTTCGATGCGGGGGCGTTTCGCGGGGGAGGATCGGCGAAGCCGGGAAATGCGACCAGGGCAGCAAACAGGACGGTTAAGAGCGCGCGTGGTTTCGTCATCCCCATCGGATTTTGAAGAAATCAGCAACGTATGCTATCGAACGCATCCCGGCAAAGCAAGACGAAAATTCGGTGGTGCAACACGTGGGGGCATTTGCTGAGTGACAACCAGCCGTCCAAGGGCCGGCGTTAAAAGCGTTGACGCGGAGGTCGCAGAGGAAAGGCAAATGAGGGCGCAAAGGAAAAAATGGCGACAGGGTGATTGGCGGTGACCGAGCGCCGTCTTTCTTCATCCTTCACCCTTCACCCTTCATTCTTGTACTAGAACCCACCCTTCCATTTCCGCAACGCTGCGAATATCTCGACGGTGTTTGTGGGCGCGCGCGTCTCGCCAGGACTGTTTTCGTGCGCCGGTCCGAATTGCGGTACGTTATACTTCGACAGCATGTCGGTATGACCCCCGGTGTGATTTGCGTGGAGGAAGGTATCGAGTATCGCAATAATTTGCAGACCTTCGCCGCGAAGGTAACTGAACACGGGCCCGGCATTGCCTGGACCATGAGTGCGGCAGTGGTGCCGCGTCGCAGGCAGCAGATATCGTGTCGTTGAACGCGCGGTTTGGAGCGATCGTGGTCATTTCCATGGCCGTAACTTTCTTGAGCCAAAACTGAATGTCAATGCAGCCTGCATCCTCCAGCCTCTCAGCGTGGCTGTCCACGCCGCTTGGTGCATATTTGCTCGAGGCGGAGCTGCGCTATTACGACCAGGAGCTCGCCGACTTGTTCGGTTTCAACGCGTTTCAGCTCGGGCTCCCGGAATTCGATTTTCTGCGTGCCAACCGCATGCCGCATCGGTGGGTGACCGGAATGCAGGGGCCGGTGCGATTGCAGTCGGATCTGTGCGCGCTGCCTATCCAGTCGGCGGTTGCCGATCTCGTGATTCTGCCGCACGCGCTCGAATTCAGCAGCAATCCGCATCAGATGCTGCGCGAGGTATCGCGCATCCTCATGCCTGAAGGGCACGTGGTCCTGTCCGGATTCAATCCGTGGAGCCTGTGGGGCGTGCGGCGCCTGTTCAATCGCCGGGAAGGCGTTTATCCGTGGTGCGGCCAGTTCATCAATCTGCCGCGGATCAAGGACTGGATGGCGCTGCTCGGCTTCGAGCTCGCGGGCGGGCGCATGTGCTGCTATGCGCCGCCTGTCGCCGCCGAGAAATGGTTTCACCGTTTCGATTCCATGGAAGCCGCGGGGGACCGCTGGTGGCCGTTCGCCGGCGGAATCTATTTCCTGCACGGCATCAAGCGCGTGCAGGGTATGCGCATCATCACGCCGAAATGGAAGTCTGCGGAGGTGAAAAAGAAAGCATTGGCCCCGGTGCCGCACAAGACCAACGGCCATGATGACGCTCTGGCGGCGCGTACCAATCACATGGCCGGTGACCCGTAGTGAGCGGGGCGGTGGACGTTTACACTGACGGCGCGTGCAAAGGCAACCCCGGGCGGGGCGGGTGGGGCGTCTGGCTGAAATGGGGCGATCACGAAAAGGAATTGTTCGGCGGCGAGGCCCACACCACCAATAACCGCATGGAGTTGACCGCGGTGATCGAGGCGCTGGCATCGTTGAAGCGCCGCTGCAAGGTTCGCCTGCACACGGACTCTCAATATGTACACGGCGGCATCTCTACGTGGATTCACGACTGGAAGAAGCGCGGCTGGCGCACCTCGGACCGCAAACCGGTCAAGAACGTCGACCTGTGGAAGAAGCTCGACCAGCTGGTGGGCAAGCACGACATCGAGTGGATCTGGGTGCGCGGCCATCGCGGCAATCCCGGTAATGAACGCGCCGATGAGCTCGCGAATCGCGGCGTCTCTCTCGTTTAGTGCATTTAGTAAGGGTGCTCAACGCAAAGGATGCAAATGTACGCAATGGAAAACCGGGATACTGGCACGAGGGCCACGTTCCGGTTTGCGGCGGGGCTTGTTTCATCCGACGCCGCAGATATGGTGCCGGGAAAAACGACCGATATGTCTGCTGACCTTCACTAACCATGTCCTCCCATCCCGTGCTTTTCGTTCCGCTCTCCTTCGCGTACCTTTGCGTCCTTTGCGTTGAAGGGTCTTGAGGTATTCGAGATTGCGCCAAATCATCCTCGATACTGAGACTACGGGTCTCGACCCTTCGCTCGGGCACCGCATCATCGAGATCGCCGCGGTGGAGATCGTCAATCGCCGCTTCACCGACCGGCACTACCACCAGTACGTGAATCCGGAGCGGGAGATCGAAGCCGGAGCGATCGATGTGCACGGTATTACCGCCGAATTCCTGCAGGACAAGCCGAAGATGCGCGAGGTGGCAAAGGTGTTTCTCGATTTTGTCTCGGGTGCGGAGCTCATCATCCACAACGCGCCTTTCGATGTGGGTTTTCTCGATCATGAACTGAGGCTGCTCGACCTCCAGCCCATCGGTCATTATTGTCCGCTGATCACCGATACGCTGAAGATGGCCAAGGGCTTGCATCCGGGCAAACGCAACTCGCTGGATGCGTTGTGCGAGCGTTACCAGATCGACAATTCCGTGCGATCTCTGCACGGCGCGCTGCTGGACGCACGCCTGCTGGCGGAGGTCTATCTGGCGATCACCCGCGGCCAGGACAGCCTGCTGATGGACATCGGTGCATCGTCCTCGCCTCAGCTCGACGGCGCGCTTGCCGACGAGAAATTGGAGTTGGTCGTGCTGCGTCCCACGCCCGACGAACTTGCCGCCCACGCCGGGCAACTGGACGACATCGATAAGGCCTCAAAAGGGGCTTGCCTGTGGAAGAAGTTGAACCAGACTGCGTGAGCAGACGGGTTCGTTCTGCGACTGATCACAGGCTCGCTGAAATCCCTTGATCGCCGTTTTCACTCGGCCCGTAATGCCTCGAGCGGATCGAGCGTTGCCGCCTTGCTCGCCGGTGCGACGCCGGCGGCCAGCCCGATTGCAATGGCGATGATCTCCGCGGCAAGCGCGTAGGTCCAGGGCGTATGCACCGGAAGTGCGCTGAACACGGCGTGCAGAAGTTGGGCAATTCCGATGCCGAGCGCCAGACCCAGCGCCCCGCCCAGCCCCGACAGCAGCATCGCCTCGCCGAGAAAGAGCCCGCGGATCTGCTGGCGGCGGGCGCCCAGCGCGCGCAGCAAACCGATTTCCGACGTGCGTTCAGACACGGCGATCGTCATGATCGTCAGGATTCCCACGCCGCCCACCAGAAGCGAGACGCCGCCGAGCGCCCCGACGGCGAAGGTAAGCACGTCCAGTACCGAAGACAGTACGTCGAGCATCTGCTGCTGCGGCGTGATGGTGAAATCCTCGCGGCCATGCCGTGCCAGCAGGACTTTGCGGATTCCGCTTACCACCTTGTCCACGCTGGCATCCGGCGCATGCACAACATGTATTTCCATCAGGCCTTCGCGGTTGAACAACTCCAGCGCCCTAGCTGCAGGGATATAGACCGAGTCGTCGAGGTCCACCCCCAGGATCTGGCCCTTGGACTCCATCACTCCGATTACGCGAAAGCGCCTGCCGCCTATGTCGATGCGGCTGCCTAGCGGATTGGCGTCGCCGAACAGCTCATTCCTGACCTTGGAGCCCAGTGTCACGAGCGCCCGTGCACTGGTCGGATCATCCGCAGGCAGGAAACGGCCCGCTGCAACGTTGATATGCAGGGCCTTGTCGAAGTCAGGACCCACGCCGTACACCGTGACCCTGCGACTGCGCCCGTTGGCAGTGACCTCGGAATTTCCCTGCAAGGCCGGGTCGGAGTAGAGGACTTGCGGAATTTGCTTCAGCGCTTCGGCGTCTTCGATTGTGAGCGGACGATCGCTGCCGAAAATGCCGATCGATGCCCCGCGCGTGGCCGTCTTGCCGGGAGCAACGCCGATGACGTTGGTGCCGAATTGGGTGAACTCAGAGAGAACGAAGTGGTGAATGCCTTCGCCGATCGAAGTCAGCAGGATGACCGCTGCGATTCCGACCGCGATGCCAAGGGCGGTGAGTCCGCTGCGCAGGCGATGAGCGCGCAGCGATCCGGTGGTCAGCAGAGCAAAGTCTCTTAGCTGCACCTTATCTCCGTGCCAGCGACGCGACCGGGTCAAGCCGCGCGGCGCGACGCGCCGGCATGACGCTGAACCCGATCCCGGTTGCCAATGCGGTGCCAAGCGCCGCTACAACCGCCCAAAAGGGGGCGCCGGCCGGCAAAGCGGGGTAAATCTGGCTGATAAGCAGGCTGCCGGTTTCGCCGAGCAGAAGACCGGCGATCGCCCCGATCAGCGACAGCATTGCCGCCTCGGCGAAAAAGAGATTGCGGATTTGTGCGGGCGCGGCACCGAGCGCCTTGAGCAGCCCGATTTCGCGCGTGCGCTGGGACACCGAGATTAACATCACGTTCATGATGAGGATGCCGGCAACGGCCAGGCTGATTGCGGCGATGCCCGCGACCGCAAAGGTCAGTGTGCGCAGAATCCGGTCAAATGTGGCGAGCACCGCGTCCTGCGTCACGACGGTGACGTCTTCCTCGCCCTCGTGCCGCGACTTGATGATTTCGATGACCTCGGCCTTCGCTTTTTCCACCAGCTCGCGGCCTGTGGCCTCCACCAGAATCCGCAACAGAGAAGGCGAATTGAACAATTGCTGTGCACTGGCAACGGGGATGACGACAAATTCGTCGGTATTGAACCCCAGCGACTGGCCTTGCGGTGCCAGAACGCCGATCACGCGGAACCGGCGGTCGCCGATGCGCACCGACTGGCCGAGCGCGGGCGACGCGCCGAAAAGCTCCTCGCGCACTTTCCAGCCCAGTACACACACCGGAACCGCATTACGCGCGTCGCCGGCAGGGAGAAAACTGCCCTGCGCAAGTACCATCTTGCGCACCTCCAGCAGCGAAGCAGTCGAGCCGAGTACCGGCACCTCGCGGTTGCGGCGCTCGAAGGACAACAGTGCTGTGCCGACGCTGAGCGGTGCCACGCGGGAGACGTAACGGCTGCGGGAGACCGCCAGCGCGTCCTCGATGGTCAGGTCGCGAGGCGAGCGTCCCACCATTGTGTTGGCGAAGCCGCCGCCGGTTTCGGTCTTTCCCGGGAACACGATCACCAGATGGGTGCCCAGCGAGGAGAACTGGCCGACCACGTACTGACGCGCACCTTCGCCGAGCGAAGTCAGTATGACCACCGCTGCGACGCCGATCGCCATTGCCAGGACCATCAACAGCGTGCGGGTGCGGGTGCCTCCGAGGCTTGCCCAGGCGAATCCGGCAATGTCCGCGAATCTCATGGGGTCTGCATATCGCTGTCGATGGCCCCGTCAACCATGCGCAACCTGCGATGCGCGCGGTTGCCAAGTGCCGGATCGTGCGTCACGACGAGCAGCGTGACTCCCTGTTCATGCAGGCGCTCGAGGATCTCGACCACTTCCGTGCCCGAGGCGCGGTCGAGGTTGCCAGTCGGTTCGTCCGCGAGTACTACCGCCGGACGCATTGCCGTTGCACGGGCGATGGCCACCCGTTGGCGTTGTCCGCCGGAAAGCTGGTCAGGACGGTGGCGGGCCCGGTTGGCGAGGCCGTAGTTCTCGAGCAGTTTCTCGGCGCGGCTGCGGCGTTCGGCGGCCGCAATTCCGGCCAGAACCATCGGCAGTTCGACGTTTTCCAGTGCGCTAAGCCGCGGCACCAGATGGAAGAATTGAAATATGAAACCGACCTTTTCGCGCCGCACCTGCGCCTGCTCCTCGTCGGAAAGCGCGGTCACCTCCCGGCCATCGAGGCGGTAGAGGCCCGAGGTGGCACGGTCCAACAGGCCGATGATGTTAAGGAGCGTGGATTTGCCCGAGCCGGACGGACCCATGATGCTCAGGTACTCGCCGGCGGCGATTTCGAGGCTGATGTTGCGCAGCGCGCGCACCTGCTGATCGCCGACCTGAAACACGCGCTCGAGCCGGGCGAGCGAAATCATTTGCCCTTACCTGGTTCCGCCTTTTCGGGCTTGACCTTGGCCCCTGCTTTCACACCGGCACGTTCGAGAGAGACCACGAACTTTTCGTCCGCGGAGAGTCCGGAGACAACTTCCGTGAACTGCCAATTGGCAAGCCCAGGCGTAATAGTGCGCTCCTCGGTCTTACCGTCGGACCGGTAAACCAGCAGGCGATTTCCCTCCTGCAGGGCCTGGCTCGGGATGCGCAGCACGTTCGCTTTCGCGGCAAGCACGATTTCTACGTCGGCGCTGTAACCCACCAGCAACGTCTTGAATTGCGCAGGGTCGTCGAACTCCACTTCCACGTCCACGGTGCGGGCCTGTTTCTCGCGGTCGAGTACGTAAGGCGCGATGCGGCGCACGTGAGCGGCGAATTTCTGCCCGGGCAATGCATCGACGCTGATGCGCCCTGACTGGCCTGTTGAAATTCGCGGGGCGTCCACCTCGTCCATCGGGGCGGTGACGTAAAGGCAGCTGTCATCGATGAGGTCGATCGCCGGTGGGGTGGGAATACCCGGCGGCGACGGGGTGGTGAACTCTCCCAGTTCGCCAGTGATGTCCGCGACCACACCGGCAAATGGGGCGGTGAGCAGGGTTCGCGATTTTTGCGCGGTAGCTTCGGCAATCCGCGACTGGCTCTGACGCACGTCGGCCCGGCTCGCGTTGCATGCAGCCCTGCGGACTTTCGCATCCGACACTGCGCGGTCGACGCGTTCGTCACTGACGAATCCCTGCTCTTTCAGTTTTTTCGTGCGCTCGGCTTCCCGTTCGGCGACGTCGGCGGCAAGGCAGGATTCCTCGGCGTGGCTGCGGGCCGAATCCAGCTGGTTGCGCGCGAGCTGCAATTGCGCACTCAGGTTTTCATTCCAGAGTTCCAGCAGTACCTGGCCGGCGCGCACACGTTCACCCTTCTTTACGTTCAGTCTCGCGATCTGTCCGCCGGTCGGCGGGGCAAGCTTGGCGCGGCGACAGGCGGTGACCGTGCCGGCGCGGGTGTTCGTAACTGTGCTTTCGACGAGCCCGCGGTCGGCCTGTCCCAGTGAGACCGGGATCGGTTTCGGGCGCATCACGTACCAGATCCCAGCGCCGATGGCCGCAACAATGAAAACAACCAGGATAAGACGGCGCGCTCGGGTCATGTCATGCGGGAGATCGGTGTGTGGTGGGTGGTACTGGGATCGAACCAGTGGCCCCTGCCGTGTGAAGGCAGTGCTCTACCGCTGAGCTAACCACCCACGCGAGAGGGCGCAATTTAACCACGGCGCGCCGCTGCGGGTCAATTTTTGAGGCTCAAATCCGCCTCGGTCGGTCGCGTACAATACTGCCTTTTCCCGACGCCGTTTTCCGATGCTCCGCACCCGATTCGCCCCCAGCCCGACCGGTTATCTGCACATCGGCGGCGCGCGCACCGCGCTTTATTCCTGGGCGTACGCGCGCAAGACCGGAGGCAAGTTCATCCTGCGCATCGAGGATACCGACACCGAGCGCTCGACTGTGGCTTCCACGCAGGCGATCCTCGACGCGATGCAGTGGCTGGGACTGGATTACGACGAAGGGCCGTTCTACCAGATGAAGCGGCTCGACAGATATAAAGAGGTCGCGCAGGAACTGGTGAAACTGGGCAAGGCGTATTACTGCTACGCCAGCAAGCAAGAGCTCGATGCGATGCGCGAGGAGCAACGAAAGCAAGGACTCAAGCCGCGTTACGACGGTCGCTGGCGCCCGGAATACGCCAGAGGCAAAACGCCCCCGGCAGGCGTGACACCGGTTATCCGCTTCCGCAATCCCGACGACGGCGAAGTGGCCTGGAACGATCTGGTGAAGGGACCGATCTCGATCGGCAATCAGGAACTCGACGATCTGGTCATTTTGCGTGGCGACGGCGTGCCGACCTACAATTTCGGCGTGGTCGTGGACGACTGGGACATGAACATGACCCACGTCATCCGCGGCGACGATCACGTCAATAACACGCCGCGGCAGATCAACATCTTCACTTCGCTCGGCGCGCCGGTGCCGAAGTTCGGACATATCCCGATGATTCTGGGTGCGGATGGCGAGCGGCTGTCCAAGCGCCATGGCGCGGTGAGCGTGATGCAGTATCGCGACGAAGGTTATCTGCCGGAAGCGCTGGTGAATTTTCTGGCGCGCCTGGGTTGGGGACACGGCGATGCCGAGATATTCACTTGCGAGCAGTTCGTCGAATGGTTTTCCCTGGAGGCAGTGAGCCGATCGCCGGCGAAGTTCAACCCGGAGAAGCTGCAGTGGTTGAACAATCAATACATGAAAGTATCCGATGATGCGCGATTGGCCAAGCTCGCCGAGCCCTTTCTGCTAGCTGACAGCTGCGATACTTCCAGCGGGCCGAGACTTGCCGACGTGGTTGCGCTTTTGAAAGAGCGGGTCAATACCATCGAGGAGCTTGCCGATGCGGCGGTGTATTTTTATCGCCAGTTGCATCCCTCTGAAGAACTGCGCGCGCAGCATTACACTGCGGAGGTCCTGCCGGCGATGAAGGCGCTGCGAAAAGAACTCGCCTTTGTCGAGTGGAATCGCCAAGCCTTGAGCGCCGCGGTCCGAGAAACCGTGGCCGCGCACGGACTGAAAATGCCCAAGCTGGCAATGCCGCTGCGGGTGATGCTGACTGGCACGCCGCACACCCCCTCGATCGATGCGGTGCTGGAATTGATTGGCCGCGACGAGGTGCTTCAGCGCATGGATTCCGAGCTGGTGCGCTACCCTGGATAGTCGCTGGAGACACAGGAATAAAAACGCCATCGCGAGGGCGCCATTGTTTTTTGGCGTCCCACCGGATGTTCGCCGGACATCCGGTGGTCGAACCGAGGGGTTCGAAAGAAACCCATGGAAAAGCCAAAACAAAAACGCCATCGTGAAGTTGGCGAATAAGTCCCCACGGGGATTGTTCGCCGATCGCATTGCCTCTGCGATCGGCGAATCCCTCGCGACGGTACCGCCGCGCGAGGGACCGCCGTACCATGAAGCGGCACGGCGTCCAACAAGATGTCCCCCGGACATCTTGTTGTCGAACCGAGGGGTTCGAATGAAACCC
>JBQTIV010000055.1:0-8872 GCA_052387775.1 Betaproteobacteria bacterium | reverse complement strand
CGAGGGCACCGCCGGCAATGGTTCGTAACCGTGCCACTTGAGATCGGAACGCATCCAGAATATCTTCCAGAGCGCTTGACTCCGGACAAACGTCGCCTTCGCGACCGGGCGCTGCATCTTCACATTCGGCTCTCTCCAGCGCGGGCGGATCTCGAAGATCTCGACGCTTTGACCGGTGACACGAAACCCAATATCCAGCTGCGGCCGGATGTGTGGCGCGGGTCGGCGCTCTTGAACGAAAGCACCGACCACCTTCTTAACGCGCTTCCGTTCGATATCGTTCAGCGCCATCTTGTTGCCACATAACTAGAAGCAGCAATCCCATTGACGGGATATTTTCCGTCAACTTGACGAATAAACTGGCGGGGCGCATGATAATTACTGGATATAAGAACAGTAATCATCTCTGGACACCTCCCAACAGGCCATGAACACACCCGACACCACCGGCCCGGCGAAAAGCCTACTCCTGGACCGAGTCCGGGACAAGATTCGCCTCAAGCACTGCAGCATCAGAACGGAGACTGCGTATGTCGATTGGATACACCGGTTTATGAATTGTCATAGGCCGTTCCCTTGTCTGGTACCAGATCGCTGCTAAAGTCCAGTACATGTCTTCACGAACTACCAGTCACTCGTCACCCGTCACCGCTTGTACGCTCTGCGCGCAGGCCGGGGGCGAAGTGCTCTGGGACGACGGCTTCGCGCGGGTGGTGCTGATCGGCGATGCCGATCATCCCGCGTATTGCCGGGTGATCCTGAAGGCGCACCGGAAAGAGATGACGGATCTGACGGAAGCCGAGCGCGCGCGGCTGATGCGCACCGTGTTCAGCGTCGAACGCGCGCTGCGCGATCTGCTCAGCCCCGACAAGATCAACCTCGCCAGCTTCGGCAACATGGTGCCGCACCTGCACTGGCACATCATTCCGCGCTTTGCCGACGATCCGCATTTTCCCAACGCGGTGTTCGGAGCCAGGCAACGCGAAGGCGCGCGCCCGCTGCCGGCGGGGTTTGCGCAGGCAATGCGCGAGCGGCTCGCCGATCCGCTCGGCTAAGCTGCGCGGAAGAGCCTGCCAGGAAGCGCGTTGACGCAAAAAGTGCTGAGACAGAAGTAAGGGCACAACCAAACCGGTTTCAAACCGCCCTTTCTGCAAAGCGCTGTCTTCTGTGTTCTCTACGTTTTTCTCTGCGACCTCTGCGTCAACACTTTTGACCTGCAGGTGCAGGTACGGTCAGGCGTGTTCCTGGACTGCGGCCGGTGCCGGCTCTTTGGCGGGCAGGCGGCGCGTCTGCGGAAAAATGACCGAGAAGGTGCTGCCGGTTCCCAGGCTGCTCTGAATTTCGAGCCGTGCCTGGTGGCGATTGAGCACGTGCTTGACGATCGCCAGGCCAAGCCCGGTGCCGCCGGTTTCGCGCGAGCGGCTGCGATCCACCCGGTAGAAGCGCTCGGTCAGGCGGTCGATGTGCTGCGGCTCAATGCCAATGCCAGTGTCCCGAACCATGAACACGGGATTGCCTTCCTGCCTTTGCCAGCGCATTTCCACCTCGCCGTTTTCCGGCGTATAGCGCACAGCATTGCTTATCAGATTCCCGAAGGCGCTGCGCAGCTCCTCGGTGTTACCCCGGAGCCAGTCGTTGGATTCGAGCCTGACGCGCAACTTGTGCCGGCCAGCGGAAAGCGCCATCGCATCCTGGTGCAGTGCCCTGACAAGGTCCGCAACGTTGACATCCTCCTCGCGCAGCGGATTGTGCGTGCTCTCGAGTCGCGACAAGGTCAGCAGGTCTTCCACCAGCCGGGTCATGCGGCTGGTCTGCTGGGTCATGAGCAAGATCGCGCGCTGTGTCATTTCCGGGTCCGGATTCTTGATGTCGGCCAGGGTTTCGAGAAAGCCGCCGACCACGGTCAGCGGCGTGCGCAGCTCGTGTGACACGTTGGCGACGAAATCGCGCCGCGTCGTCTCCAGCCGTTCCCAGCGCGTGATGTCGCGTCCGAGGATGAGTTTCTGCCGGTCGCCGTAAGGAACCAGTTGCACAGACAGCACCATCTCGACCCGCTCGCGTGAAACCCGCAGCACCAGCGACTCACCGACCTGGCCGGAAGAAAGGTGCTCGACGAACTGCGGCTGGCGCAAGATGTAGGTGATCTGCTGGCCACGGTCGCGTTCGTTGTCCAGACCGAAGTAGTCTTCCGCCTTGGGATTGCACCACTCGATACGGTCACCCTCGCCCAGGATCACCACCGCGTCTGGAAGCGCCGCACCCGCGAGCTGGAAACGCGACAGCGCCTCGCTGAGCCGCACTTCGCTCTGCTCATGGCGCTTGAGCATCCTGCGCAGGAGCGAATACGCGTACTCCCACGCCCCGGTGCCTACCGGAACGTTGCCGAAACGCTGGCTTTGAAGCCAGCGGTAGAGCGCGGAGAGGTTGAAAAGGTGATGGAAAAGCAGGGCGAGGAGTGACGCTGAGAGGACCAGCAAGGCGCCTTCGCTGCCAAGAATCGGCCAGGAGAACAGCGCCAGAATGCCGATCAGGACGACGGTGGTGAGGGGTCTGCCCCACATGGACTTCAAGCGTTCCGTCCTCTGGGTTAGCCAGCGCGGATTATCCCAGAATTTGCCGGACGGGAAGCCCCCGATCAGGCTGCGGAGAAGCGGTAGCCGGTGCCGCGCACGGTTTGCACCAGGCGGTCGAGTTGGGTCGGTTCGAGCGCCTTGCGCAGTCGGCGGATATGCACGTCGACGGTGCGCTCTTCCACGAAGACGTGGTCGCCCCAAACCTGGTCCAGCAACTGGGTACGTGAATGCACGCGCTCCGGATGCGTCATCAGGAAATGCAGCAAGCGGAATTCAGTGGGGCCCAGGATTACCGGATCGCCATTGCCCCAGATGCGGTGGCTGGAGGGATCGAGCCTCAGCCCCCCGAGTTGCACCACGTCGTCGGTCATCTGCGGGGCGCGTCGGCGCAACACCGCCTTGATCCTCGCGTTCAGCTCTCGAGGCGAGAACGGCTTGGTGATGTAATCGTCCGCGCCGCTGTCCAGGCCGGTGAGCTTGTCTTGCTCGTCGGAGCGCGCAGTGAGCATGATGATCGGCACCGCCCGGGTCCGCTTGTCGGCGCGCAACCTGCGGGCTAAATCGATCCCGGACTGTCCGGGCAGCATCCAGTCCAGGAGCACCAGGTCGGGAATCGCGTTCTGGACCAGATTTATCGCCTGCTCGGCATTGTCGGCGCGCAATGGCTGGTGGCCAGCCTGCTTCAGGTTGTACGCGATCAATTCCTGAATGGCCGGTTCGTCTTCGACCACGAGGATGGTGGCTACCATGGCAGCTTTCCCAGTCGGGTTTACGCGTTTGCAATACTATGAAGCAAATGTTACAAGTTCATGACTGTTTTTGACGGGCAAATGGGGTCGCGCGGCATGGTCCGGGCGCCGACGGCTATGATGCAGTCCCGTGCCCGCAATCCCGGGCAATGAATTCTACCTACCAGGAATCCCGTGGCAGGACTTCAACCCGGGGCGCCCCGTCCCACCGAAATCAAGCTCCACCAGAAGTCGCGCGTCCTCGAGATAGCGTTTGACGACGGCAATTCGTTCCGCCTGGAGTGCGAGTTGTTGCGGGTTTACTCGCCGTCCGCGGAGGTGCGCGGTCACGGGGCCGGCCAGGAGGTGCTGCAATCCGGCAAGAAGGACGTCGAGATCACGGCGGTCGAGCCGGTGGGCAACTACGCGGTGCGGCTGGTGTTCAGCGATGGTCACGACACCGGCCTGTACTCGTGGGATTATCTTTACGGATTGGGCGTGGACAAGGAAAGGTTGTGGAAGGAATATCTGGACCGCATGGCGAAAGAAGGCGCCAGCCGTGAGCCCACCCCGGCCGCCGGCAAGCCTCAGCCCAAACCCGGCTGGAAAAAGCTTTGACCTTTCCCGAAAAGACCAACTCTAATCGCAGAGGACGCCAAGGACGCAGAGGAAGATCGGAAATGCGTACAAATTTGGGCAGGCCGCGCGCACCCGGAGAAGTTGTTTGCACACCACGAATACTCTTTGCATTCCTGGCTCTGCAATGCTCGTTTTTGGCGGGTTTCCCTTTGCGTCCTCCGCGTCCTCTGCGGTGAGCGTCTAAATTTCATGGAAAAGAAAACCACCCACTTCGGATATCAGGAAGTCGCCGAGGACGTCAAGGCGAAGAAAGTCGCCGGCGTGTTCGGCTCGGTGGCGCAGCGTTACGACCTGATGAACGATCTGATGTCGGCGGGAATGCACCGCTTGTGGAAGCGCTTCGCGGTGCAGATGAGCGGCGTGCGGGAAGGCAGCCGGGTGCTTGACGTAGCCGGCGGTACCGGAGATCTGTCCGCGCTGTTCGCGGCGCGCGTGGGCCTGAGCGGGCAGGTGTGGCTGACCGACATCAACGGCTCGATGCTCGCACGTGGTCGTGATCGTTTGCTCGACAGCGGCCGCGTTGTGCCGGTCGTACAGTGCGACGCCGAACGCCTGCCTTTCCCGGACGATTATTTCGACTGCGCAGTGGCGGGCTTCGGCTTGCGCAACATGACGCACAAGGAAACGGCGCTGGCGGAAATGCTGCGCGTGCTTCGCGCGGGCGGACGCCTGCTGGTACTGGAGTTCTCGCAAGTATGGGAGCCGCTCAGACCCCTGTACGACGCCTACTCGTTCAAGGTGCTGCCGCTGCTGGGCAAACTGGTGGCTGACGATGCGGACAGCTATCGCTACCTAGCCGAGTCGATTCGCCGGCATCCCGGGCAGGAAGAACTGAAGCGGATGATGGAACAGGCCGGCTGTGCGCGAGTCGAGTACTACAACCTCAGTGCCGGAGTGGTGGCACTGCACCGCGGTCACAAGATCTAGAGCCTATGCTTGCCGCTGCGTTCATCGCGTTCGCCAACCACCTGCTCGACTCCGCGCTGTGGGCGCGCGACAAACTGAGAGCACATGCCGGCAAGACAGCGCTGTTCGACGTGTTTCCCGCCCGCCTCGCCTTCGCGGTGGCCGCGGACGGCAGGCTGCAGCCGGCGCCGCCGGAAGCTACACCGGCGGTGACGATCCGCCTCACGCACCTGGCGCTGCTCGAGGTGTTGGCCGATGGCGAAGAAGCCTGGCGCAAGGCTGAAGTCGTCGGCGATACCGATTTTGCTGCGGTCATTTCCCAAGTCGCCTCCAACCTGCGCTGGGATGTGGAGGAGGATCTGAGCCGGGTAGTCGGCGATATCGCGGCGCATCGCATGGCGAAGGCCGGACGGGCGGCCGCCGCGTGGCCGAAGCAGGCCGCCGTGAGCATGGCCGAAAACGCCGCGGAATATCTCACCGAGGAGCAGGCGTATCTGGTTACGCCGTTGCAGGCCGCCGAATTCATGCGCGAGGTAGACGAACTGCGCGATGCCGTGGAGCGCCTGGACAAACGCATCGAGCGCTTGTCGCGGCCCGCCCGCGGCAGATAGAAAAAAACAAAGGAAGCGCGGCGCAGTCGCCGTCACCTGTCATGCACCTTCTGCGGTTGATCAAGATCGTGTACGTCTCCTTGCGCTTCGGGCTGGACGAATTTTTCCTCGGCCATGCCCGGGTGCGCGGGTTGCGTCTGCTGACCGCGGGGCTGCTGTTCTGGCGCCGCCTCGAACGGCCGCGAGCAGAGCGCCTGCGCCTGGCGCTGGAAGCACTCGGGCCGATATTCGTGAAGTTCGGCCAGGTGCTCTCCACGCGCCGCGACCTGATCCCGCTCGACATCGCCGACGAGCTGGCGAAACTGCAGGATCAGGTCCCTCCGTTCGCGGCCGAACAGGTGTTTCAGACCCTGGAGCGCGCCTACGGCAAGCCTGCCTCGGAAGTGTTCGAGCGCTTCGATGCCGCGGCGGTCGCCAGCGCCTCGGTGGCACAGGTGCATCTGGCGGTCCTGCCAGGCGGGCGCGAAGTGGCGGTGAAGATTCTCAGACCGGGGATTGGCCGCGTCATCGTCGAAGACATTGCGCTGCTCAATGTCGCCGCCGGTTTGATCGAGCGGTTGTGGAAGGACGGCCGCCGCCTCAAGCCGCGGGAAGTGGTCGGCGAATTCGAAAAGCACCTCGATGACGAACTCGACCTGCTGCGCGAAGCGGCGAACGCCAGCCAGTTGCGCCGTAACTTCGAGGGTTCTGCGCTGCTGCTGGTGCCGGAGATCTTCTGGGAATATTGCAGCAGCCAGGTGATGGTGATGGAGCGCATGAGCGGCACGCCGGTAAGCCATGTCGAAAAACTGCGGGAACAGGGGATCGATATCCCGAAACTGGCGCGCGCCGGCGTGGAAATCTTTTTTACCCAGGTATTCCGCGACGGCTTCTTCCATGCCGACATGCATCCGGGCAACATCTTCGTCGCGCCGGACGGGCGCTATATCGCGCTGGATTTCGGCATCATGGGCACGCTCACCGAGGTCGACAAGAACTACCTGGCGCAGAACTTCCTCGCCTTTTTCCGGCGCGACTACCGGCGCGTGGCGCAGGTCCACATCGAATCCGGCTGGATCCCGCCGCAGACCCGCGTGGACGAATTCGAAACCGCGATTCGCGCCGTGTGCGAGCCGATATTCGACAAGCCGCTGAAGGAGATTTCCTACGGCAAGGTGCTGCTCGGTCTGTTCCAGACTTCACGCCGTTTTAATGTCGAGATCCAGCCGCAACTGGTGCTGTTGCAAAAGACCCTGCTCAACATCGAAGGCCTGGGCAGGGAACTGGATCCCGATCTGGATCTTTGGAAAACGGCCAAACCTTATCTCGAGCACTGGATGTCGGAGCAGGTCGGCTGGCGCGGCCTGCTGCGTAACCTGCGCGACGAGGCGCCGCAATGGGCGGTGCTCCTGCCGCAACTGCCGCGGCTCGTGCATCGCGCGCTTTCGGATCGTCCCGCCAGCGACCTGCGCGCGGCAATGGAGGCATTGCTGCAAAGTCAGCAGCGACACAACCGCCTCTTGACCGGGATCCTCTCCGTACTGTTGATCATTCTGCTGTTGCAGATCGCCGCCTGGCTCGCCTGAGGGCCGCTGCGGCAATGTTCCCGTCACACAGGGGACATGTTTCGTTAATCAGATTGTCACATTCGCCCTCCAGAATTCGCTCCCGTTGAGGCAGCGGCGTCATCACCGCGTGCCACATCCCGTGAAATCCGGCAGCCGCTGCGGTGCAGCGGGTGCGCAAGTAATCAACACCAGGAGAAGTCAATGGCATTCGAAGCCAAGTCGAAGAACGGCGGACCTGCGCCCACGTTGCTGATGCACTTTATGCTCGCGGCTTCCGTTGTGGCGCTGTTCTGTGGCCTTTCCAATCCCGCGTTTTCAGCCGATACGGAGACGCTGATAGAAAAGCTTCACGAAAAAGGCGTGCTCAGCGACGAGGAGTACCAGGAAATGCGCACCGAAGCGCGTGCCGAGAGGCGCGCTCAGGCACTGAGGGAAGCCAATGAAGCGGAGAAAGCTGCGAAAAAGGCGGAGTCAGCGCCAAGCGAACTGAACGGCCGGTTCAAGGACGGGTTTTCCTGGGAGTCGGGTGACAAGCAGCACTCGATTTCGCTCAGCGGCCGCATTCACGCCGACTACCGTTCGTTCGACATCGATTCCACCAATGCAAACACAGCGGATACCTTCGACATCCGCCGCGCCTACCTCGGCGTCAGCGGCAAGCTCTACAACGATTGGACGTTCGAAGTTACCAGCGACGTTGCCAACAGCACGCTCGAGTATGCATATGTAAACTACAAGGCCAGCGACACCGTGCAGCTCCGCGTGGGCGCTTTCAAGATGCCCTTCAGCTTCGAGGAACTCACCAGTTCGCGATTCATCGACTTCCAGGAGCGATCGCTCGTGAACGCGTTCGTGCCGGGGAAGGATCAGGGCCTGATGATCTTTGGCGAGCCGATCAAGAACACGTTCGGCTACGCCGTGGCGGCGATGAACGGCAGCGGCAAGAACACGGACGAAGCAAATGCGGTCGTGGACGATAAGGACATCATCGTCCGTGGTGCATTGAACTTTGCCCCGATGGCGAGTCTGTCGGATACCGTCTTGCACCTGGGAGCCGGATACACGATGGGAACGATGCCTGGCAATAGTGCGCCAACCGGCGGCATTCGCACTGAAGGCCGTGGCATCACCTTCCTGACCGTAAATGCACCGCCCGGGGCGGCTGCAAACAGTGAAACGGATCGCGAGCGCATGGGTGTAGAAGGCGTGCTGGCATGGGGGCCGCTGAAGCTGCAGACCGAGTGGGTCAAGTCCGCGTTCGAGAACTCCTCCGTCGCCTACGACCGCGAGATCGACGCCTACTATGGCGCGTTGACGTGGCTGATCACCGGCGAAAAGTATGCCGACTTCTACACGCTCAACGGGATGCGGGCGATCGTTCCGAACAAGCTGTTCAAAAAGGGTGCGGAGGGCATGGGTGCCTGGGAGCTCGGCGTGCGTTACAGCAAGATTGACGCTGGCGAGCTCACCGGTGCGCAGTTCACCGGAACCAATGGAGCCGAAGCGATTACCGTCGGTCTGAAATGGGTTCCGGTCACGCCAGTGCGGTTCTACCTCAACTACACCCAGACCGACTTCGATACCCCGATCGCGGTCACCGGTGGCACCACGGACAGCGAAAAGGCGATTACCTTACGCGCAGGCGTGTTCTTCTGAACGTTCCTTCGTTACGTCACCCGATCGGGATGGGGTGGAAGAGTTGAGCCGGTAATCCCCTCAGCCGCGGGTGCCACCAGAACCTGCGGTTTATTTCGTCTTCGCCCAGCCATCCGAATCGAAATTGTCCCCCTTGTTTCGAGGCATTGCTAGAATTCCCGTTTTGCAAAATCGGGGCGGGACACGGGGCCGGGCATGGCGTTACTCGAGAT
>JBQTIV010000054.1:0-6281 GCA_052387775.1 Betaproteobacteria bacterium | reverse complement strand
TGCAGGACCTCTACGACCAGGTAAAGCACCGCCATTTGGTCGACATTCTCAACCACGATCCCAAGACGACGGTGGGTGTCTACGCCGCGCAGGCGACCTGGATGCTTGGGCGCCCGGACGAGGCCGTGCGGGTAAGTGACGAGAAAGATGCGCACGCTCGCCGCGTTGGCCATCCTTTCGATCTCGGCTGGGCACTGGGCTTCGGCGCCGGCGTGTTCAATTACCGTTGCGAGCCGGATGCGCTTCGCGAACGCGCCGAGAAATCCGAGCGGCTCGGCCGCGAGAACAATATGCCGTTTATCTGGGCGTGCGTGGCACCGTTACAATATGGCGCTGCGCTGGTTCGAAAGAGCGACTTCGTCGAGGGGCTCGCCGTGATGACATCAGCCTTGGCGATCTGGGAAGGGGGCGGTGGACGTGTATTCAGTCCCTACGGCAAATGCGTCCTTGCCGAGGCCAGAACATGTTTGGGCGATCTGGACGGCCCGCTGCAACTCATCGAGGAGCAGATCGTCCAGATCGAACGCCCCGGCTGGGAAGAGCGCTGTCACTACGCCGAGATCCTGCGCCTGAAAGGCTGGATGCTCTCGCTCAAGGGCGATCTCGCAGGCGCTGAGCGAAACTACCTCGCCTCGCTCGACTGGGCGCGCGAGCAGCAGGCGAAATCGTGGGAACTGCGCACCTCGACCAGCCTCGCCCGTCTGTGGCAGGGCCAGGGCAAGCGCCGCGAAGCGCTCGACCTGTTGAAGCCGGTGTATGGCTGGTTCACCGAAGGCTTCGACACCAAAGATCTCAAGGAAGCGAAGGCACTGCTCGATGCGCTAGGTTGATCGCGAGGCCGAGGAGATTACACCGGCGGTCTTTGAGCCGATTGCCAATCTGTGCGAAAATGTACTACGCATCGGGAGACGACAGATGACGACACTGACCATTCGGGTTGACCCCAAGCTCGAGAAGGCTCTTGAGCGAATTGCCATGCGCACCGGGCGAACCAAGAGCGAGATCGCGCGCGAGGCAATCGAGCGCCAGGTTGCGGTCGCTCGCTTCCGCGAGCTGCGCAAGAAGACCCTGCCATTTGCCGAGTCCCAGGGGCTGGTGACCGACGAGGACGTGTTCCGGCTTGTCTCGTGAGGGTGTTTCTGGATACCAATGTGCTGGTGAGCGCGCTCGCTTCGCGAGGCTTGTGCGCCGATCTTTTCGAATTGGTTCTGCTCGAACATGACCTGGTTCTCGGCCGCAATGTGCTGCGTGAACTGAGCAAGACCCTGCGGGGCAAGGTCAAGCTTTCGACAGCGCGTGTATCGGAGATCGTCGATTTCGTTGCCGTTGAGGCGGTTCAGGTCGTCGAGAAGGTCGAGCCGGCCACAGCGAAGATCGATGCCGATGACGCGCTAAGCAAAGGGGTCAGGCCTGCATAAATGCATAATCGCCTGAATATGCATTTATGCAGGCCTGACCCCAAATCGTGTGAACCCCAATCGTGTGAACCCAAATCGTGCATGATCCCAAATCGTGGACTCCAAATCCTGCAAATCCCTGAGGTCATTGTGGCACCGGACCTGCTCTTAACTCGCAGGCGGTTTTCCTCGTTTCCGGTTTTCCTCCGCGTCCTCCGTGTCCTCCGTGGTGAACACTAGTTTCATCGGCCTGTTCTACTGACCGCCGTCCGCACGTTATCCGTGCGTAGCGCGGCTGTCTTGCGGCGCGCCGGCGCGCTCGTTCATCCCGTAGTCGCGCATCACCGAGGCCACTCGCAGCCGGTAGTCGGCGAATACTTCGCCGCGCCCTCTTGCTTGCGCCATTCGATGCGCTGTGAGATTGCGCCAGTTGCGAATCGCCTCTTCATCACGCCAGAACGACAGTGACAGATACTTGCCCGGTGTGGCGAGGCTTTCGAAGCGTTCGACAGAGACGAACCCGTCGATTTTGTCCAGGTCGCCCTTGAGGGCAGCCGCGAGTTCAAAATACTCTCCGGCATGTCCTTCAGCCGGCCAAACCTCAAAGATCACCGCGATCATCGGCGTCTCCTTTCATGCGATTTGGTGGATCCGCTTCCGGGAAGTCGAGCGAGGATTGAGTCGCTTCCCGCCGCGGCACATATCGGGATTCCGGGGCAACGTAGATTGCGAACCCGCGCCCGATCTTGTTCACGGAGGTCGTGAAGACGCCTTTGCGATGGAGCCCCCGTCGCCGCCGATACACGTGGCGATGCCGGCGCCGGGTTAGTTCTTGGGGCGCGGCGGTGAGCGCCGCAACAGATCCAGGTTTCGTTCCTTGGCCACTTTGATCGCGAAGGGCATGCTGTTGTAGATCGTTTCAATATAGAAGTTCCGGCCGCCGAAGTGCGTCTCCGCGTAGCGATACACGCCGCCGAGCTCATCGTTCAGCCGGGTCATCGCGCTCTTGTAAAAGCCCGGGGTTTTCACCACCAGGTCTTCCGCCGATTCGAATTTGACGGTGTCCCGGCGATCGCTCTTGTCACGGGCGGCCAGCCCGCCTTCTACGAACTCCTGGAACAGACGGTCGCGACATTTTTCCAGATAGCAGCGGTCCGACATCTGGGCAATGATGTCGGCAGTGCCGAGCATGTAGCCGAGCAGTCGGAAAGTGGCATTCGGCACCCTGATCTTGTGGACCGGCCGCTCATAGCCGGTAAAGTGGACGACCCGCGAGGCCGCCGGGGCAAGCTTCGCCAAGCCCAGCTTGCTCAAGTGCTCCTCGAGAAACTTGGCCCCGCGAGTAACATGCTTGAGCGTATATTCCGCGCCCGTCCTGTGCCGCGTATCGCTGGTGCGGCGCAGGTAGCCGATGTCGTGAAATAACGCCGTGACGATGCCGAAGCTGAACAGTTTGGGCCCCAGGGCGGCAGCGCCGTCGGGTGAGCGTTCGTATCCGTCCATCAGCCGCGCCATTGCCAGAGTGACGTCGAGCGTGTGCTGCAGATTATGGTAGCTGGTGTCGCTGGCCCGATAGCCCGGATACTCGCCGAGGTGCAGGCGCACGAGATCCCGGAATGAGTGATTGATAACCCGGGTGGACGCCTTCGGGTAGAGCTTGACGAAGATGCGGTTGATTGCGCTGTTGACCGACGCCGGCTCGGTGGTGTTGACCTTGTTGGTCACATCGAAATCGTTCCGACGTTCCATTTCTATGCGCGACTCCGGACGAAAATGCGGCGGGCTCGTGGCTCCATTGTACCCATACGCCCGCTGCCGCTTCAAGTTTCTTTCGCGTACCGCTCGAGGGGCTAATGAAAAGAATCCTTGTCGGCGTGTATGTCGTTGCGATAAGTCTCGGGGCCAAGATCGATCGCGATCGCGGTGAGCAGCGACAGCACGATACTGTCACCGGCACCGCCCCACGGCTGGCCGCCCGCCCCTCGCCGCAGCAAGCCGGAGACGAAGGGCGCGGGGCCGCCCGCGAGCAGAGAACCCAGTTCGCGGGCGGAGGCGAAGCCGCTGTAGCGCAACCGCGCGCCGAATAATTCCGCGAAATACGCCGCCTGCGAACCGAACATGCCGGCGACACCGATGGAAATCACCAGGGTGAGTGCAATCCACACGAGGACCGGCGAACCGGTGTTCACCATCAAGAAGAATGGAAACGCCATCGCGGCGGAAAACAGCGCCGCGCCACCATACACCGGGCGCCGGCCGATGCGGTCCGACAACGAGGCGAAAAGGGGAATGGTGGCGAGCGAGATCGCATACGCGCACATGATCCCGGAAAGCACCATGGTCCGGGAAAGGCCGAGCTGCTTGGTCATGTAACTCAGCGTGAATACCGGGTACAGAAAGCCCAGTCCGTTTTCCGCAAGGCGCGCGCCGAACACCACCAGGAATTCGCGCGGGTGCTTGAGAAAGGCTTCTTTCACCGGCGAGCGCGCGGCCTTGGCTTTGGCGGCGATCTCGCTGAAGACCGGAGTTTCGGATACGCGGGCGCGGATATAGAAGCCGAACACGATCAGGACCATGCTCAGCAGGAACGGGATGCGCCAGCCCCAGCTCAGGAAATCTTCACGGGGCAAGAGCGTTACCAGTGCGAAAACACCGGTGGCGAGCAACAGGCCAAAATTCACGCCCATTGCCGCCCAACTGCCGAAAAATCCGCGCTTACCGGGAGGGGCGTGCTCGACCGCGAGAATCACCGCGCCGCCGTACTCCGCGCCGGCGCCGAAACCCTGCACCAGCCGCAGCGCCACCAGCATGGCGGGCGCCCAGATGCCAGCCGTCTCGTAAGTCGGCAACAGGCCGATCAGGAAGGTGCCGATTCCCACCAGCATCAGGGTAATGACCAGGACCGGCTTGCGCCCGAGCCGGTCGCCGAGATGGCCGAACACCATGCCGCCGAACGGTCGCGCGAAGAATCCAACGCCGAAAGTCGCAAACGCTGCAAGCGTGCCGACTGTCGGGTCGAGCTTGGGGAAGAACAGGTCACCGAAAACCAGTGCCGCCGCCGTGCCGTAGATGAAGAAGTCGTACCACTCGAGCGCCGAGCCGACGGCCGACGCTATGAGTACCCTGCGCTGTGACCTGTCCATCATCCCCCCTCGTTATTGCGCTACCGACGGCGCATTGCTTCCGCTAGTCGTTGATCGACAGTATTGCCACTGCGTATGGTTTCAGCGTCAAGGCATCCTTCATCGGCTTCCACGATCTCTGGAATCCGCGAGGGTCGGTGGTTGCATTCACGAAACTGTCCTCGTCGAGCATCGAGCCGTACACCGCCCCTTTGGTGCCGGCGATCCGCACCTTCTGCTCGCCGGCAGTGAGGTTGGCAAGCCACAGCGTGATGCCGCGCTTGCCGCGGTAGGCCAGGCATTCCACGTTCTGGTTGTCCGAAGAAGTAGCCGGCACGAGTTTCTGTCCCGTGCCGCGGGTAATGCCGCTGATCACGTGATACAGCGGAAATACGGCGGGGCCCGAGAGTCCGTCGTACCACGGTTGCTTGTGCTCCGCTCTGCGGTAAATGACGCCCAGCGGTCCGGTCGGCGCTCCCATTGAAATGGCCTCGATGCCGGTGCGGGCGAAGGTGGCGATGTAACCCAGCGTCCAGGCTGCGGCGAAAAGTCCGCGCTGGCGCGGCTCCAGCTTGGTCAGGCACACGCGCACGTTGTCCGGGTTCGGAGTCCACGTGGCGCCGTGCGGATTATCGCGGCAGCCGATGCCACTCGGTCCGATTCGATAGGGCGTTTTTCCGATGAAGGAACGCGCGGTACTCACCTGGTAGGGGAGTGCCTCGAGCGTTTCCATCACCGAGCGGTCGTCGGCGGCGTGCACGATCGGGCAGGTGGTGTTGTGCACGAAATCCAGCCGTTGCGCCGGCACGCGCTTGCGATTGAGTTCGGTGAAAAACGACAGCATTCCCCCGCCGAGCCTGATGCCCGGGAAGGCGGCGCGGGCCGCGGCGTAGAGCTCTTCCAGCGGGGCCGCGGGCGGGCGCGGTCCGCCGGGCAGCACCGATTTCAAGTCGCCGACCGGCACCACCGCGACTGCCGAGAGCTTGAACCCCGCGTGCTTGACCATGGCTGCGAGCCGCTGTAATTCCTTCTTGTAGCCGTCCACGCTCTCGACCACGATTTCCAACACCGCCTCGGCGCCAGTCTGCTCGCACAGCATCCTGTATCCGTACAACTCTTTCAGGCCGTGTTTGCGGCGCGGATCGAAATGGCAGACCAGAAAGCGCGGCGCCGCGAGTTTTAGCAGCTCAAGCTGCGTGAGCGCACCTTCGATCTCCTCGGCCGGCATCCCCAGGCCAAGCGGCTGAAGTGTGCCGCCCGCGGCCTGTCCGAGTTTGACTTCAATGCCTTTGTCTGCCGCGGCCTTCGTGCCCGCCGCCGGCGAACCGCTAAGCTTGACCTTGATCGATTGCTTCACTTCTTCGCCGGCCCGGAGCGTATATGGCCATGGCAGCACCAGCGGACGCACGTAGGTCTTGAACGAAGCGTCGGTCCAGTTGCGGTGATCCTCCATCTCGAATGTGTCACCCTCCATGCGCACGGTCGCTTTCAAGCCCGGCATCACTTCGTGGGTGAGCGCGCGGATGTTGAGGAAGGGCTGGATCGGGTTCACCAGCTGCGGAAACTTGTCTTTCGCGATCCTGCCGTCCACGTGCTCGACTTCCACCGGACACCCCGCCACGCCCTTGAGCGGGTGCAGCACCACGAACCCGGTGCGCGCGGTCTTGAAGTCGGTCTTCGGATCGAAGGAAGCCGTGACGGGAATCTGGTTTTCGACGGCACCGCCAATCCGAAGACCGACTTCAAGACCGCGCGCACCGGG
>JBQTIV010000053.1:0-43635 GCA_052387775.1 Betaproteobacteria bacterium | reverse complement strand
GGTTGGCGTGTCCCTGGTCCAAAGATTGCGAAGCCAGATGTCTCTGCCGGTGATCGGCGCGCCGTTGTTCATCGTCGGCAACCCCGACCTGGTGATCGAGCAATGCAAGAGCGGGATCATCGGATCCTTTCCGGCGCTGAACGCGCGTCCTGCGGGGGTGCTCAACGAGTGGCTCGACCGCATCGAGACCGCGCTCGCTCACCATCGTCAGGCGCATGCGGATGCGAAAATCGCACCGTATGCGATGAACCAGATCATCCACCACTCGAATGACCGGCTCGAGAGCGATCTCGATGCCTGTGTGCGGCATCGGGTGCCGATTATCATCACCAGCCTGCGATCGCCGAACGATGTGGTGAAGCGGGTTCATAGCTACGGCGGAGTAGTGTTCCACGACGTGATCAGCATTCGCCATGCCGAGAAGGCTCTGGAGGCCGGCGTGGACGGTTTGGTGCTGGTCTGTGCCGGTGCCGGCGGCCACGCCGGCACGCTCAGTCCGCTCGCGCTGGTGCGCGAAGTCAGGCGTTTCTTCGCCGGTCCGATCGCACTGTCCGGGGCAATCACCGACGGGGCCGGGGTGTTGGCCGCCGAGGCGATGGGTGCCGACTTTGCCTACGTTGGCACGCGCTTCATCGCTACCCGCGAGGCCAACGCGGTCGATGCCTATAAACAGATGGTCGTCGACAGCGCTGCCGCGGACATCGTCTATACGCCGTTCTTCACAGGAGTCCACGGCAACTACCTGAAGGCGAGCATCATCGCGGCGGGCTTCGACCCGGACAATCTGGCCTCGGCGGACAAGACTTCAATGAACTTCGGCTCCGACCGCATCAAGGCCTGGAAGGATATATGGAGTGCCGGGCAGGGCGTGGGCAATATCGACGACGTGCCTGCGGTGCGCGAACTGGTCGCGCGCCTGCGCGGCGAGTACCTCGCCGCGCGAGACCGACTGCTGCCGCATCAGGCAAAGGCAATTGCCTGACGCGCACTTGCGCCGCTAGCTCCGAAAAACCGTTGACGCAAAGACGCGAAGACGCAAAGGGATTCAAGAGCAAACGTAACGGAAGAATGCAATTTCTGGGTACAGGGGAATGCGCGACTTGGAAACCCCGCCTTCCCATTTTCCGCGTATTACTTGTCGGATTTCTTTGCGTCTTTGCGCCTTTGCGTCGGAGGGTTTGTATCTCCGCGGTGAACCGAAACTCAGGCGAGATCCGTCATTCGGTCGAGGATCAGTCCGGCGTGTTCGCGCTGAGTGTGGAACTTGATGCGGGGCCAACGGTCCTGGACGACTTTCATCTCGTACTTGGTATTGGTCAGGACCGCCAGCGCATCGGCGGCATCGCGTGCCACCCGGCCGGCGTTGGCTTGCGCGAATTTCTCGAGTTCCGCCGGATCGTCGGACGAAACCCAGCGCGCGCAGGTGTACGAAGCCGGCGCGAGCCGAGCGTCCACGCCGTATTCGTGCTGCAAGCGGTGTGCAGCCACATCGAACTGAAGGCTTCCCACCGCGCCCAGCAGCGTCATGGTGTTGCGCAAGGGGCGGAAGACCTGGATCGCGCCTTCCTCGCCGAGCTGAATCAGCCCGGTGCGAAGCTGCTTCGCGCGCAACGGATTCACGATTTCGATGGTATAGAAGATTTCCGGCGCGAAATATGGCAGCCCGGTGTACTGCAGTTCTACGCCGTCGGTCAGCGTGTCGCCTAGCTGGATGCCGCCGTGGGTCGGGATGCCGATGATGTCGCCGGCGTAAGCTTCGTCGAGCAGTTCGCGCCGCTGCGACAGGAAGGAGACCACGTTGTTGGGGCGAATTTCCTTGCCGGTGCGCTGAATCTTCAGCCGCATGCCGCGTTCGAAGCGCCCGGAGCAAACCCGCACGAACACCACGCGGTCGCGATGCGCAGGATCCATGTTGGCCTGGATCTTGAATACGACGCCGGAGAAGTGTTCGCTATGTGGATCGACCTTGCCCTGAAGCGCTGCTCTTGGTCGCGGCGGTGGCGCGATGTCCACCAGCGCATCCAGGACTTCGCGAACACCGAAATTGTTGATCGCCGAGCCGAAGAAGACCGGTGTCTGCCTGCCCGCGAGAAACTCCTTGCGCGAGAAGGCGGGCGTGGCCGCGCGAATCAGGTCGATATCATGGCGCGAGCGCTCGAACTCGGTCCCAAAGCGCTGGCGCAGCGAACGATCATGCAGTCCGCTGATCACTTCGTCAGTCTGCCCCAGCCGGTCGTCGCCGGCGCGGAACACGCGGATGCGGTCCTCAGTCAGGTCGTAAACGCCGTGAAACGACTTGCCCATGCCGATCGGCCACGAAAACGGCACCGCGGCCATGCCAAGCACGCGCTCGATCTCATCCACGAGATCAAGCGGCTCGCGCACCTCACGGTCCATCTTGTTGATGAAGGTCAGGATAGGCATGCCGCGCGAGCGGCACACTTCCAGCAGTCGCAGCGTCTGCGCCTCCACGCCCTTGCCGGCGTCGATCACCATCAGCGCCGCGTCCACCGCGGTCAGCACCCGGTAGGTATCCTCGGAAAAGTCCTGGTGGCCAGGGGTGTCGAGCAGGTTCACGACCTTTCCCCGGTACTCCATTTGCATGACCGAGCTGGCGACGGATATGCCGCGTTGCTTCTCGATTTCCATCCAGTCCGAGGTAGCGTAGCGGGTGGCTTTGCGCGCCTTGACGCTGCCGGCGATGTGAATCGCGCCGGCGAAAAGCAGCAACTTCTCGGTAAGCGTGGTCTTGCCCGCGTCCGGGTGGGAGATGATGGCGAAGGTTCGCCGCTGCTCGACTCTATCGGCGAGAGGTTCTCTGGAAATGTCGCTCATGAACAGCTGGCCGGCCCAGGGGCGTCCGCGCCCCGTCCGGGAGATTAACGAAAGCCGCGCATTCTACGGATTCGCCCCGTCCGCGTCCACCTTCAAATCGGCTACGCGCCGGCAGAAAAAGCGTTGACGCAGAGGGCGCAAAGAACGGCAAGGATGAAGGGCAAGGATGAAGGATGAAGGATGAAGGATGAAGGATGAAGGATGAACGAAAAGGTCGTCGCACTGAACTGAACTTGACCTGACAGACACCCCCGTCAAAAACGGGAACCTGTCAGATCAAGTCGCGACTACTACACTTCATCCTTCCGCCTTCATCCTTCCGCCTTCATCCTTCCGCCTTCATCCTTGTTCCTTCATCCTTGCCCTTCCCCCTCACCCGTCATCTATTCCTTGCCCGGATCCTTGACGTTGTCGATCTGTTCGAACTCGACGTTATAGAGCTTGCCGTTGATCTTCTGGACACGGCGTATGTAAATAGTCTGGACCACATCGCGCGTTTCGGAGTCGATCATGATCGGCCCGCGCGGGCTGTCGAGCTTAAGTCCCTTGAGCACGTCCATCGCCTTGTCGCCATCGATGTTGCCATTGAGCCGCCTGATGACCTCGTAGATCGCGGCCATGCCGTCCCATGCGCCAACCGCCATGAAGTTCGGCCGGTGCGTGTCGTCGAGGTCGGCGAAAGCCCTCAGAAAAGACTTGTTTTTCGGGCTGTCATGGGCGACGGAATAGTGATGCGAGGTCACCACGCCGAGCGGCGTGTCGCCCATCGCTTCGATTACTCCATCTTCGGTCACGTCGCCGGTGGCGATCAGCCGGATGCCGGCCTTGTCCAGGCCCCGTTCGCGGAAGCCTTTCATGATTGCCACCGGCTGCTCGCCGGCGGGGAGAAAGATGAATACCGCCTGCGGCTTGGCGTCCTTGATACGCTGCAGGAAGGGCGCGAAATCGGGATTGCGCAAAGGCACTCGCACGTCGCCCACGATTTTTCCGCCGGCCGCCTCGAAAGTTTTCTTGAACGTGGTCTCGGCATCGATGCCCGGGCCAAAGTCCGATACCAAGGTATAGACTTCCTTGATGCCGTTCTTGAACGCCCAATTCGCCAGCGGCGCGGTGACCTGCGGCAGGGTCATCGAAACCCGGGCGATGTAAGGCGAGCGCGTGGTGATGACCGAGGTCGCGGCATTCATGACGATCATCGGTTTCTTCGCATCGGTTGCTACCGGCGCGACGGCCAGGGCGTTGGGCGTGAACCCGAAGCCGGCCAGGAAATCGACCTTGTCGTTGACGATGAGTTGCTGTGCCAGGCGCTTGGCGATCTCCGGGGATGCGCCGGTCGTGTCCTTCACGATCAGCTCGATCTTCCTGCCCGCGACGCTGTCTCCGTGCGCCTTGACATACGCTCGCGCACCATTGAGCAGTTGCCGCCCGATGTCCGCGAACGGACCGCTCATCTCCAGGACCATGCCGACTCGAATTGGCTCCTGCGCCGGGACCGATGCGGCAAGAATGCAGCCGGCAGCCAGCGCTGACGCTGTCAAAATATGTTTGAACATCGCTCTTCTCCGATGCCATATGTTGCGGAAGTTACAGACGCGTCCCGACCGTCTAGACTATGTTCCTGCGTCCGCGGTTGACCGGTGCGCGAATTAGTGGAACAGGACAGTAGCCACTCTACAATAAACTCGAAATAGCCCATGACTTTCCGTAACGCCCCTCCATTTCGTGCCGACCACGTCGGCAGCTTTCTTCGCCCCAAGGAACTTTTGGAGGCTCGCGACCGGTTCAAGCAAGGCGCCCTGTCGAAGGCGGAACTGCGCGCGGTCGAGGACAGCGCGATCCGCGACATCGTGCGCTTCCAGGAGGATCTCGGGCTTCAGGGCATCACCGACGGCGAGTTCCGGCGCACCTATTTTCACATCGATTTTCTGGAGCAGCTCGACGGCGTCGAGACACGCGGGGGCATCGCCGCAAGCTTTCACGGTAAAGCGGGCGAGGTCAACTTTGCACCGCCGGTGATGCACGTCACCGGCAAGCTCCGCCATGCGCGGCCGATCCAGTCCGAGGACTTCAGGTTTCTCAAGTCGGTAACGAAGCGTGTGCCGAAAGTGACCATTCCCTCGCCCACAATGCTGCATTTCCGCGGCGGGCGCGCTGCCATTAGCAAGGAGGCCTACCCGGACATGGAGGCCTTCTACGACGATGTGGCCCGTTGTTATCGCGATGAGATCAAACAACTCGGGGCGGCGGGCTGCACCTATCTCCAACTCGACGACACCAATCTCGCCTATCTCTGCGACCCGAAGCTGCGAGAGGGCGCGCGCAGCCGCGGTGACGATCCGAATGAACTGCCGCGCCGTTACGCCAGGCTGATCAACACCGCGATCGCGGAGCGACCGGCGGGGATGACGGTATGCACCCACCTGTGCCGCGGCAACTTCAAGAGCGCCTGGGTGGCCGAAGGCGGCTATGAGCCGGTGGCCGAAGTGCTGTTCAATGATTTGAAAGTCGATGGCTATTTTCTCGAATACGACGACGAGCGTTCCGGTGATTTCTCCCCGCTGCGGTTGGTGCCCAAGGGCAAAATCGTGGTACTCGGCCTGGTGACCACAAAGCTCGGAGACCTCGAATCCAAGGACGATCTCAAGCGCCGCATAGATGACGCGGCGCGCTACGCGCCGATAGATCAGCTCTGCCTGTCGCCGCAGTGTGGATTTTCAAGCACCGTGCACGGCAACGAGATCGCGCGCGAGTCCCAGGCCGCGAAGCTGAGGCTGGTGGTTGAAACCGCGCAGGAGGTTTGGGGGACCGCGTAAACCAGCCAGTAGCCGCTGTTTCCGAGGTCTCATGTTTGCCTCGCAGGCGGTCCAACGCCCCTCGCGCTACTTGAATTCGTGCAGCGCGATGCGGTTTTTCGAGATGAAATCCCAGTCGTATTGAACACCGAGGCCCGGCCCCGCCGGCACTGGTACGCAGCCGTCCTTGCCGATTGCCTCCAACTGGTCCGAGTAGCCGCACTTGTATACCGGCGGCACCGCGTTGGGCGTGCCGGGCCCGACCAGCGCCATCTCGTAGAAGTTGCTGTTGCGCATCGCGGACATGCAATGGCGGTGCGCCGGACCGCAGGCGTGGACCTCGGCGTCGATGCCGAAGGACTCTGCCAGATGCGCGATCTTCATGCAGCCGGTGATCCCCAGGTCGTACTCAGGATCGACGCGCAGGAAGTCGGTGCCGCCGGCCACCAGGAAGTCGGCCTTGGGTTCCACGCCGCGCACATGCTCGGTCTGCAGGAGCGGCGTCTTGATCATCTCGCGCAGCTTCTTGTGTGCGAAGGCCGATGTCCCGCTGTCGCGAAACGGGTCTTCATACCAGAAATAATCGGCTTCATCGCAGGCCCGTCCAACGTAGAGCGCATCGGCGAAGGTGCGCAACTGGCAGGCCGGGTCGATCATCAACTCCATTGTGTCGCCCACACGGCTGCGTACATGGAGAAGATTATCCGCCTCCTCGCGCTTATCGCCTTCGTTCCAGCCGTGGATCTTGAACGCGCGGAATCCCATCTCGAAACACTGCACGGCGAAATCGCCGTAGGCCTCCTTGGACGAAAGCACGCCGTTGCGGTCGCCCATGTAAGTGCTGGCGTAGGCCGGCAGGCGTTTGCGATAACCGCCAAGCAACTCGCCCACGGATGCGCCGAGTTTTTTGCCCGCAAGGTCCCAGAGCGCGATATCGATGGGCCCGTGCCCCATGTGATCGAACTGGCGCGCCTCGCGCTTGAGATCATCAAAGATGCCCTCGCGCTCCTCGGCTTCGCGCCCGATGAGGTACGGCGCCAGCATGATCGTCTGGCCGAGCGCCGAAGGAGATCCAACCCAGTGTGTGACGTACTCCCCGCGCAGGCCGTTGTCAGTCATGATCGCAACTGCATATTTGGTCAGTCGCGTGGTCGCGCCTTTCTTGCAGCCCAGCGCGCCGATTCCACCCCCGCCGGCGGCGCCGAGATTGCGCGCGTCGAACTGGAAGACGTGGAGTTCCACTTTGTTTATCCGGCTCATCTTTTCCCCCTCGTTTGCGGGTCGGTTTGAATTGCGGGGGGCTATCCTAACAGCGCTACGCCTTCGGTGCCATCGGTGATGCCGCGGAATTGCCTGGATTGGCCGACGCTTAGATGAACGCACAACCATTGAGGGGTTTCGCGCGCAAAGTCCTGATTCTCCCTCAGTACGCGGCACTCGCTTATAATCCTCCGCTCTCCGCACCCTCGGCGATTTCAGATTCATGGCTCAGTACGTTTACACGATGCGGCGTGTGGGCAAGATCGTTCCGCCCAAGCGCCAGATCCTCAAGGACATTTCGCTCTCTTTTTTCCCCGGCGCCAAGATCGGCGTGCTTGGACTCAATGGTTCGGGCAAATCCAGCCTGCTCAAAATCATGGCCGGCCTGGACCAGGACATCGAAGGCGAAGCCATACCGATGCCCGATCTGCGCATCGGTTTCCTGCCCCAGGAGCCGCAGCTCGACCCCAAGCAAAAGGTGCGCGAGGCTGTCGAAGAAGGTCTCGGTGAAGTATTCGAAACGAAGCAGAAGCTCGAAGCAATCTACGCCGCTTATGCCGAGCCGGACGCCGATTTTGACAAGCTCGCCGCGGAGCAGGCGAAGTACGAAGCCATTCTGGCCACCAGTTCCGGGGACAACGTCGAGCACCAGCTCGAGATCGCAGCCGACGCGCTGCGCCTGCCGCCGTGGGACGCGAAAATCGACAAACTTTCCGGCGGCGAGAAACGCCGCGTCGCGCTGTGCCGACTGTTGTTGTCCAAGCCCGACATGCTGCTGCTCGATGAACCGACCAACCACCTCGACGCGGAGAGCGTGGATTGGCTGGAGCAGTTCCTGCAGAAATTTCCGGGAACCGTGGTGGCGGTGACCCATGATCGCTATTTTCTCGACAATGCCGCGCAATGGATTCTGGAACTGGACCGCGGTCACGGCATTCCCTGGAAAGGCAACTACAGCTCGTGGCTGGAACAGAAGGAAGCGCGGCTGGAGATCGAGGCCAAGCAGGAATCCGCCCGCATCAAATCGATGCAGAAGGAACTGGAATGGGTGCGTTCCAATCCCAAGGCGCGCCAGGCCAAGAGCAAGGCCCGCATCGCCCGTTTCGAGGAACTGAGTTCCTACGAGCACCAGAAGCGCAATGAAACCCAGGAAATCTTCATTCCGGTTGCGGAACGGCTGGGCGACAGCGTCATCGAGTTCAAGACCGTCAGCAAGGGCTATGGTGACCGCCTGCTGATCGACAAACTTAGTTTCAAGGTTCCCCCGGGCGCGATCGTCGGCATCATCGGCCCCAACGGCGCCGGCAAGTCCACGCTGTTCCGGATGATTTCCGGCAAGGAGAAGCCCGACAGCGGCGAAGTGGTGCTCGGCCCCACGGTCAAGTTGGCGTATGTGGACCAGAGCCGCGACGCGCTCGCCAACAAGAAGACGGTGTGGGAAGCGATCTCCAACGGGCAGGACATGCTTACCGTCGGCAAATTCGAAATGCCGTCGCGCGCCTACGCCGGTCGATTCAACTTTAAGGGCGCCGACCAGCAGAAAGTCGTCGGCAATCTCTCCGGCGGCGAACGTGGCCGGCTGCATCTGGCCACGACGCTGATCGCCGGCGGTAACGTGCTGTTGCTTGACGAGCCCTCCAACGACCTGGACGTGGAAACCCTGCGCGCACTGGAAGAAGCGCTGCTGGAATTTGCCGGCAGCGTGCTGGTCATTTCCCACGACCGCTGGTTTCTCGACCGCATCGCCTCCCACATCCTGGCATTCGAAGGCGACTCACAGGTGGTGTTCTTCGACGGCAACTATCAGGAATACGAGGCCGACAAGGTGAAGCGCCTGGGCGAAGAGGGTGCCAAGCCCAAGCGGCTGCGGTACAAGCCGCTGAAGTAAGCGCCATCGCGCCTTGCTGTATTCCCGGCCGTGCCGATTCCGACGGGCACGGCTTTTTCAAACCCGGGCGTCCTGCTGTGCAACATGATGCCGCCGGACTAGGCGTCGCGCGGCTTGTATGCAAAGATGCGGGGCCAATCGGCTAAGGACCATTGACGGGAGAATTACGCCATGTGGTTCGTCGGTCTGTTTATCGGGTTTCTTTTCGGCAGCCTGTTTGGCGGCGGCTACGCGATGCTCTGGGGTGGTCTGCTCGGTGCCTTGGCCGGAGCGGCGATCTCCTACTTCCGCGGCCAGTCCCGCGAACCCGAAATCGAGAAACGGCTTGCCGCGCTGGAAGCCGCGGTCAGGGAACTGCGCCAGATTCTGGCGGGGGCACCCGGGCAAGCGACCCCGGCAACGGTCCAGCGCGAGCCGGCCGCCGCGGAGCAGACTGCGGAGGCAATTCCGGAAATCCCGCTGACCGCCCGGGGAGAGCCTTCCTGGACCCCGCGACAGCCGGTCGAGGTGGAAGCGCCAGTCGAATTCTCCCCATCCGAACCGGCCTACGCGCAACCCCTTTCCTCGCAGCCGGCTGAGCCGTCATTCTTCGACCGCGCATGGAACTGGCTCACCGGTGGCAACGCGCTGGTGCGGGTCGGGGTGGTGGTGCTCTTCTTCGGTGTAGCGTTCCTGCTGAAGTACGCCTACGAGCACACGCAATTGCCCATCGAGGCGAGGTTGATCGGCGTCGCACTCGGTGCTGCGGTGATGCTTGTCATCGGCTGGCGGTTGCGCAGCCGCAATCCGGTCTATGCGCTGGCGATGCAGGGTGGTGGAGTGGGATTGCTCTACCTCACGGTATTCGGCGCCTTCCGCTTGTTCAGCCTTATTCCGGGCGAGGCGGCGTTCGTAATTCTCGTCGCCATCGCGGTCTTCTCGGCGGTGCTCGCTATTCTGCAGAACGCGCTGTCGCTGGCCGTGCTGGGTGTCGCAGGCGGATTTCTTGCGCCCGTGCTGGCCTCGACCGGGGGCGGCAGCCACGTAATTCTGTTCAGCTACTACGCCGTGCTCAACGCCGGAGTGCTCGCCATTGCCTTCTACAAGGCGTGGCGCCCGCTGAATGTCCTGGGGTTCGCCTTCACCTTCGGCATCGGCGCCATCTGGGGCGCGCGCTTTTACCGGCCGGAGCTGTTCGAAAGCACCGAGCCATTTCTGCTGCTGTTCTTCCTGCAGTACGTCGCGATAGCGGTCCTGTTTGCGTTGAGGCAGGCGCCGCAACTCAGGCATTACGTCGACAGTACCATCGTCTTTGGTACTCCGCTGGTTGGATTCGGCCTGCAGAGCCGGCTGGTGCTCGACATCGAGTACGGCGCTGCGTGGAGTGCCGTGGCGGCATCGGCGATCTATCTGGTCCTGGCCGCGACACTCTACCGCCGCCACGCCGAAACACTGCGCATGCTGGTAGAGGCGTTCCTCGCGCTGGGCGTGATTTTCGCGACGCTGGCAATCCCGCTCGCCATGGACGGCCGCTGGACGTCAGCGGCCTGGGCCCTCGAAGGGGCGGCTGCGTATTGGGTCGGCGCCAAGCAGGGCAGAATGCTGCCGCGCGCCTTCGGCCTGCTGCTGCAGTTCGCCGCCGGCATCGCCTTCGTCGTCGATGCGGGCCGCAGCTTCAGCAACACGCCGATTCTCAACAGTTTCTATCTCGGCTGCGTATTCATCGCCGGTGCCGCGCTGTTTTCCACCCGGACGCTGGGGCGCTACGTTAAACCAGCAGGGCGTATCGAAGGGCAGGTGTCGATCGTCGTTTTTATCTGGGGCCTGGCCTGGTGGACTTTCGGCGGCCTGCAGGAGATCGATCGGCATGTGCCGTTCGACGAAAAGCTGAACGCGTCGCTGCTGTTCGTCACTGGCACGTGCGCCGCCTTCAGCGTGCTGTGGGGACGGGGACAAGAATGGGCGATGGCGCGCTTTCCCGCCCTTGCGCTCATGCCGCTCATGTTGCTTATTTTCTGCGTGAATGTCGTCGAGCATCCGCAACAGCATCCGCTGGCCGGGTTCGGACTGATGGCATGGCCGGTCGCCATCCTGTTCCATCTGCGGATTCTGCGGCGGCATGACCAAACCGAGGACGGCTACATGACTGTGTTGCATGCGAGCGGTGTGTGGCTGCTGGCCGCGGTGGGCGCCTGGGAAGTCGGCTGGCAGATCGATCATTTCGTCGAGGGAAGGCATGTATGGCCGCTGATCGCCTGGGCGCTGGTTCCCGGCGGCTTACTCGCGGCGCTGGCGCTCAAGGGCCACGCCATCGCGTGGCCGGTGATGCGTTATCCGACGGCCTATCTTTGGGTCGGCGCACTGCCGCTCGCCGCCTTCCTGCTGGGCTGGTCCGTGTACGCGAATTTCAGCAATGACGGTAATCCCGAGCCGCTGCCCTATTTGCCGCTGCTGAATCCGCTGGACATCGCGCAGTTGCTGGCCCTTGCCTGTCTGGCCATGTGGTGGAAAGGATTGCCGGCCTTCGGCATCGGCAATGCCGGCAGGATTCCGCCATCGTGGCCACGGGCGGTTCTGGGCGGCGCGGCGTTCATTTTTCTCAATGGCGTGCTGTTGCGCACGCTGCATCATTGGGCCGGCATTCCTTACCAACTGGACGCGATGCTCCGCTCGGACCTGGCACAGGCGTCGCTGTCGATCTTCTGGACCGTGCTGGCGCTGGTAGCCATGATTTGGGCGCATCGCCGGGGATTGCGCGTACTGTGGTTTTCCGGGGCCGGGCTGATGGCGGCCGTCGTGGTTAAACTGTTCCTGGTGGATCTGGCGAAAGTGGGAGGGATCGAACGCATCGTGTCGTTTATCGCCGTCGGAGTGCTGATGCTGGTGATTGGTTACTTTGCGCCGCTGCCGCCGAAGCAGACGGAGGAGCCATGAAAGTCCTGTTGCTGGCCATCCTCGCCGCGGCAAGCCTCTCGGCAACGGCCGCGGAATCGCCGCGTGACTTCGCGTTCGCGGTGTCGATCGAAGGACTGGGTGCCGACGCGCTGCACCGGGTCGCGATCCCGCAGGCAGTTTACGAATCGGCGGCATTTCCAGACCTTGGCGACTTGCGCGTATTTAACGGCGCCGGGGAAGTGGTGCCGTATGCGTTTATTCCGCTCCAGCGCACAGTGGAAAAGCCGGCACCGGTTGCGCTGCCGATCTTTCCGCTGCGTGGCCCGCGCGGTGCGCGCTCCGACGATCTCGATCTGAGTTTGGACAAGAGCGGCGGCAGGCTCAGCGTCAGGCTGAGATCGCGCGACGCGAAGGCTGGGCCGCAAGCGCTGCTCGGCTATCTGATCGACGCCTCGATGCTGAAGACGCCGCTGAACGGCATCATAGTGGACTGGGGCACGGCGGCCGCCGACAGCCTGGTCTCCGCGCGGCTCGAAGCGGGAGACGATCTGAAGCACTGGACCACGTTGAGCGCCGATGCGCCGCTGGGGGCCCTCGCGCATGCGGGCCAGCGTCTGGAACGCAAGGCAATCGAGTACCGCTCGCAGAGGGCGAAATACCTGCGTCTGATGTGGAGCGACCCGGCGCAGGCCATCGAACTGAAGGCAATCGCGGGATTGCCGCCCGAGCAGCACGCGCAGCCGGATCGTTCCTGGAAGGAGGTTGTTGCGACGCCGGATGCCGGCACGCCCGGCGAGTATCTTGCCGACCTCGGCGGCAGATATCCCCTGGATCGGCTCGCGCTGCGGCTGCCGCAGGAAAACACCATTGTGCCGATTCAGTTTCTGTCCCGCGCCAAACCCGAGGACAAGTGGATGCAGGTGACGCGCGCGGTGGTCTATCGCCTTAAGCAGAACGGCCGGGAACTCGTCAGCCCCGACATCCCTGTTGGCACCACGACGCATCGGTACTGGCTGCTTCGCGTCGATGCGGCATCCGGGGGCATTGGCTCCGGAACCCTGATCGTTCGCGCCGGCTGGACGCCGCGCGAGATCGTTTTCACGGCACGCGGGAGCGCACCGTTCCGGCTCGCGTATGGCAATTCGAGGGCACAGGCTGGTGCGCTGGCCATCGAAACCCTGGTGCCGGGCTGGCGCACCGACCAGGAACCGAAGATGCCCGTGGCCGTTACGGGTGCCGTGCAGACCCTGGCGGGCGAGGCCGCCGCGCGTCAACGCATCGACTTCAAGAAGTGGGGAATCTGGGCGTCGCTCGTGGCCGGGGTGGCGGTCCTTGCGTGGATGGCGTGGATGCTGTCGAAGCAGATGCAGCGGCCCGATCCAAAGTGACGAAGTAGTTCGGGCGCGGACCAGGCGACGCGTCGTCAGACCGGTGCGAGCACGCGCAGCTCCATGCCGCGCACGTAGTCTTTCACCTTGGCGCGATAGGCTTGCATGTGCGGTGCTACCCCGTGTGCTTTCAGCGCCGCGACCGTCTCCCATTTCTCGATCACCACCACTTTGTCCGCGCCGACCCTGAACTGGATCGGGATGTCGGTGTCGGCGTCAACAGCCGGACCATATTCGATACAGCCGGATTCGGCGCGCACTGCAGGGATGTTCTTGCGGAACTCGGCCAGAAATGTTTCGCGCGTTCCGGGCACGAGCTCGACAGTGGCAATGACGTGAATCATTTTTTTTTCCTTTGGCCGGTTAGGGCAGGGTGTTGGAGGACAGGACCCTGGTTCGAGCAGCCGGCGCAACACCAGGCGGCGGTTGCGAACGTAGGGCCTGACCTCGCTTGGCCAGCGCCCTTTGTCCACGGCCTTGGCCCAGGCGTCGCTTACCAGCACGTTCGGGCTTTCGATCTCGTAAACGGCGCTGTAGCGCGGCTCATCCTCGAGGACGACGGTCTGCTTCGCTCCACGCACAAACACCGTCAGCGGTTCGGTCTTGTAACGCTTCGCCGAAAGCACGCCGGGCACTTTCAACAGCAGCGGCACATGCTCGGTGTCGTAGATCTCGTTGAACAAGTCTTCCTTTTCCGGATCGACGTCCATGCTGGCGATAAAGACGTAGCGCGCTTTGGAGACCATGGTCTTACCCGCGCCCGACAAAAGGCATCTTGGTCGCCATGATGGTCACGAACTGCATGTTGGTATCCAGCGGCAGGCTCGCCATGTGCAGCACCGCGTCTGCCACGCGCTGCACGTCCATTGTCGGCTCGACCTTGATCGAACCGTCGGCCTGAGGAACGCCTTTGGTCATTCGCGCCGCCATCTCGGTCAATGCGTTGCCGATGTCGATCTGGCCGCAAGCGATGTCGTACTTGCGACCGTCGAGCGAAGCCGACTTGGTGAGTCCGGTCACGGCATGTTTGGTCGAGGTGTAAGGCGCTGAGTTGGGGCGCGGCGCATGTGCGGAGATCGAGCCGTTGTTGATAATGCGTCCGCCGCGCGGGTTCTGGTCCTTCATTAAACGGAATGCTTCCTGGATGCAGAAGAACATCCCGGAAAAATTGATGTCCACGACGTTGCGCCATTGCTCCACGGTCAGGTCCTCGAGCGCAATCCCCGGCGCGTTGACGCCGGCGTTGTTGAACAGCAGGTCCAGGCGGCCGAAGGCCTCCTTTGTCTTCGCGAACAACGCTTTCACCGACTGCGGATCGCTCACATCGGTCGGCACTGCCAGCGTCCGCGCACCGGCTCCCGATTCCCCCACGGCCTGCTCCAGCGCATCCTTGCGCCGTCCGGCCAGTGCAACGCTGTAACCATCCTTCAGCAGCGCAAGCGCAACGCTCTTGCCGATGCCGCTGCCTGCGCCCGTAACGATGGCTATCTTGTTGTGCGCGCTCATTTTGTTCTCCTCCGCAATAGTGTCGGGTGAGGCCGCATGCTACCCCATCGCGCAGGTAATTACCCGGGGGATGGGAAACCGGCCGGGCGCCACAGGCGGCAGGAAGTACGGCGAAGTTGGAGCGGCGATAGAGCTATTTGATGCGGTCGGAAGCGGTGAACGCGTCGCGCAACTTCGCCACGCCGAAATCCGGTTGGCGCGCCGCGTCGAGTATCACTTTCTCCCGTTGCGCTATCAGATCGATCGCCGCGGGCAGCTTGTCGATGAGGTCGCGCGGTATCAAGATGGCGCCGTGGCGGTCGGCATGGACGATTTCGCCATGGGATACGACCAGGCCCGACACATCGACCTGCCTGCCGAAATCGACGACCTGCACCCAGGCATGGCTGGGACTCAACGATACGGCCAGACACTGGAACTGGGGGTGCATCGCATCGAGATCGCGCATCGAGCCGTTCGTTACTGCGCCGACACAGCCCAGGCCCCAATGAATATGGGTGTTGACTTCCCCCCAGAACGCACCCAGTCCGGGTTGACTGTCGACATCCTGAACCACGGCAATCGTGGGCTGCTGCGGCTGCGCCAGATACTCGTAGTAGTCGAGCTGATTCTTCCTGCGCACCGCCGGATCGTAAGGGGTGGAGGAGCGGATGGTCACCGTCCTGGCGAAGCCGACGATCGGCGGCAATTGCGCGAATGCGGCGATCAGCATCTGCCGGGTGAAACCGGTGATGGTGCGTTGCCCGCGTGCGATTTCCAGTGCGTTGGCGACGGTGGGCGTGTCAAAGCGGCGCAGATGTTCGAACAGCGAGCCGGTGTCCACTTGCAGCCTCCCACTTTGGTTTATAGTGAGCTTAGCGCATTTGCCGTGCGGCTTGCCTGCCGCAGAGGCCGGGCTGGCGCCCGGCTCGCGCTCGTGACCGATTGCGTGCAGCAGTGCCCGCCAGTCAAGGCGCGAATAGCGGGTTCGCCGGGTCGGCGGGCCGATTCATGGACTTTATCGCGGAGGATCCATGCTGAATACCGGCGACTTTCTGGTCGACCAACTGCTGATTCCGGTCGTCCTGTGGTTTTTCATCGTCACGGGAATCGTCGGAATCGCACTGGGGGGGTGCTTGATTGTCAACAGTGCGCGGACCTTACGTTATCTGGGCACCACGAATCGCTGGGTCTCGATGAGAAACCGTCTGAAGCCGTTGGAGAAGCCGCACGATATCGGCAAGGCCGTGTACGAGCATCGGCGCTGGTTCGGCGCGGTCTTCGCCGTCGGTGGTGCTTTTGCGATGTTCATGATGATCGCCGAGGTCGACGTCGCAGCAGTCGTTTCCGGGCTGGGCAGGGAAGCGACGCCTGGAATCGCCGCCTTGATAGTCGCAAGCCTGAAATGGATGCTGATTGCAGGCGGCGCATTGGCGGTCGTCATCGGCGTCATGCTTGTCTTTTCGACCGACGACCTGCGCGCATTGGAAGCGCGCGTGAACCGGTGGTACCCCTCACGGCGACTCGGCAAAGACGCCGACAGGATGCATTTGACGCTCGACGAATGGGTCGAGACCTTTCCCCGGACCGCCGGCTCGATGCTGGCGCTGGGTGCCGCCATCGTATTGATCGCCTCGATGATCGCATGGCTCGGGCGGTACTAGAAGTTACAATGTATCGGGTCAGATTTCTGCCGCATCTCCGCGGGGAGTTATTCCGCCCGGATTTCCGTTCTTGAACCCGAACGCGCTTATGCGCAGTTTTCCCGCTTTGGTTGGGCAGGGGTGAATAGCCTGGTTAAATCGTACGCAAGATTGTGCATTCCGCCGCAGCGGTGATGCGTGGACTTATCGAGAAAGTGCATTGAAGAAGGAGAATCAGATTGTGAGCACGGAAATGGCAAGCGACGAAGTCACCGACAGCATCGCGCACATCGAGATGCACCGGCAGGAATCGGCGAAGGAAACCAGCCTGGCATCGGCGTGCAACGAGGCACTGCGCAAGCTGCAGGAACTCCTCAGGCACGAGCAGGAGGAATTGCAGATCAGTGGCACGGATTCCCAGCGTACGGCGAATATTGCGGCGCTGACCGGGGCGATCGAGAAGGTGAAAAGACTGGCGGGCGTCAAGAACCAGGGGCCGGCTTCCAGGGATCGGCGCCCGGAGGGACGGGGTCAAACGCCCACGCGCGGCGCGCATCCGGCCCAGGCCAGGAACAAGGGCCGCAGGACCATGGGACGGCGCGGCGAGCGCTAGCAGGGTCCGTGTTATAGACCTACACTTAACGCGGAGGACGCCGAGCGGCGCACGGACGCGTTACCGACGTAGTCGGCCGATTGCGGGTAGTGCGCCGAAGCGCCGCCTCCCGCCCCGGATGGCTACGCCAACGCCGTGTCGGCGGTGCCGGAGAAAAGACAAAAGCGACAAAGGTGTTTGGGTCAATACCTTTCATTGACAGATAATCCATCGCCGTGAAAATAGGCGGCACGGGTTCGCGAACAGCTCCGCCTTTAACCCCAGTTTGCTTTTCCTCGTATTTGCTTCTCCTCCGCGTCCTTTGCGTCCTCTGCGGTGAGCGCTCTGCCGTGAGCGCTTTCGGCATTTAGTACGACTTCGGCAAACCCAGAACTTTCTCGGCAATGAAGCAGAGGATGAGTTGGGGGCTGACCGGCGCGATGCGCGGAATCATCGCCTCGCGCAGGTAGCGCTCAATGTGATACTCCTTGGCGTAGCCCATCCCGCCATGCGTCAGCAGCGCCTGTTCGCAACTGCGGAAGCAGGCCTCGGCCGCGAGATACTTGGCGGCATTCGATTCGGCACCGCAGGATTCGCCTACGTCGTACAACGCTGCCGCCTTGAACACCATCAGGTTCGCCGCTTCGAGTTCCATCCAGCATCGGGCCAGCGGATGCTGGATTGCCTGGTTCTGCCCGATCGGCCGGTCGAAAACCACTCGCTCCTTGGCGTAGGCGACCGCACGTGCCAGCGCTGCGCGCCCGAGACCTATTGCCTCGGCCGCGATCAAGATGCGTTCGGGATTGAGCCCGTGCAGAATGTAGTCGAAGCCTTTGCCATCCTCGCCGATGCGGTCCTGCACCGGCACCGGTAACTCCTCGATGAACAGCATGTTGGAATCCACCGCGCTTCGGCCCATCTTTTCGATTTCCCGTACCTCAACGTAGCGCCGATCGAGATCGGTGTAGAAAAGCGACAGACCGTCGATGGGCTTGCCGCCGGCTTGCGCGTCCGAGGTACGCGCCAGGATCAGCATCTTGTTCGCCACTTGCGCGGTCGAGATCCAGATTTTCTGGCCGCGCAGCAAGTAGCGGCCGCCTTCGCGTCGCGCCGATGTTGCAATGCTCGCTGTGTTGAGGCCCGCATCCGGCTCGGTCACTGCGAAGCAGGCTTTTTGCTCGCCCCGGATCAGCGCCGGCAGCCAGCGCTGTTTCTGTTCGTCGGTGCCGAATACAACGACAGGATTGAGTCCGAAGACGTTCATGTGCAACGCGGATGCACCGGAGAACCCGGCGCCGGACTCGGCCACGGCCTGCATCATCAGCGCCGCCTCGGTGATGCCCAGCCCCGCGCCGCCGTACTGCTGCGGCATGGCGACGCCGAGCCAGCCGGATTCGACAACAGCGCGGTAGAAATCCTCCGGGAACCCGCCGTGGCGATCCCGCTCCAGCCAGTACTGCGCATCGAAGCGCGCGCACAACTTCGCGATCGCGTCGCGAATGGCCAGTTGGTCAGGATTAAGGGAAAAATCCATGGACGCGAAGCGTCAGGCGTGATGCGTGAGGCGAGAGGCGAGAGGTGAAGAGGCTGGGTGATCGTTGAACAGTAGACGAAAACTGAACATTTTGATTACCCCAAGAACGTTACGCCGCACTTCACCAACTCGCTGATCTCGGCATCGCTGTATCCGGCTTCGCGAAGCACTTCCGCCGAATGTTCGCCCAATCGCGGCGCGGGCCGCTGAGCTCCGGGTTGCGAATCAGACCAGTCGGTGGGGGTGCGCATGGTGCGAACGATTCCCTCGCTGGGGTGCGCTTCCATGGTGAAGAAACCAGTCGCGGCAAGATGGGGATCGGCGACGAGATCCTCGACCGAGTTCATCGGCGCTACCGGGATATCGGCTTTTTCAAGCAATTCGATCCACTCAGTAGTGGTGCGCGTCAGGAATAGCTTCGCAAGGACCGCATAGATCGCGGAAATATTGCTGGCGCGACTGGCCTGGGTGGCGAAGCGCGGATCCTGCATGATTTCCGGCCGGCCGATGGCATCGGTGAAACTCTTCCACTGCCTGTCGTTGTATACCAGCACGCAAAGATGCCCGTCGCTGGTGGGGTAGGGGCGGCGGGCGAGTAGTCGGGAATAGCCGGCCTCGCCCGCGGGCGGATCGAAAGTCAGCCCGGCTGAGTGATCGCCGAGCACGAAATGCGCAAGGCTCTCGAACATCGGCACTTCCACCGACTGTCCGAGTCCGCTGCGGCCGCGATGGAATAATGCTGCGGTAACCGCATAAACCGCATGCAATCCGGTGACCCGGTCGGCCAGGTTCACCGGCGCGTAGTTCGGAACCTTTGCCCCGGTCTTTGATACCAGCCACGGAATGGCGGTGCCACCCTGGATCAGATCGTCGTAAGCGGCCTTTGCCGCATATGGCCCGCGCTGCGAGTAGCCGTAGGTGCCGACGTAAATGATTTTCGGATTGACTGCGCGGACTTCGTCGTAGGAAAGGCGGAGCCGGGCCATTGCTTGCGGGCGCACATTGTAGATTAGAACATCGGCGGCAGAAATCAGGCGCATCAGCGCCTCGCGCCCGTCGGGCTTTTTCAGGTCGAGCACAATGCTGCGCTTGCCCCGGTTCAGGTTCAGGAACATGTACCCCATCCCGGGGTTTTTCATCGGCGCCGGATGGCGCATGTTGTCACCCTCGTGCGCCTCGACCTTGATTACATCGGCGCCCAGCTCGGCTAGAAGCTGGGTTGCGAACGGTCCCATGACGACGGTGGTGAGATCGAGAACCCTTAATCCGGATAACGGACCTGGCATCTGTACCTATGTTTATTCGGGCGGAATTCCCGCATCACGCACGAGTTTACCCCAGTAGGCAATTTGCTCGCGCACGTAGTGGCTGAATTCGCCGGTATTCATTGGATCGATCTCGAATCCGATCGCCGCAAATCTTTTCCTGATCTCCGTCCGGAACAGAATGGCCAGGATTTCACGTTCCAGCCGTACGATGATTTCCTTTGGCGTGCCGGCAGGCGCGAAAATCCCGTTCCACGAGGTGAGATCAAAGCCGGCGAGCGCCTCCGCGATTGGCGGCACCTCGGGAAGCAGCGCAGTGTGCTTTGCCGTGGTGACCCCCAGCACCCTGAGCTTGCCGGCCTTCACCTGCGGCGTCGCGGTGGTGAAGTCGGCGACCATGACCTGCAAGCGCCCGGCGATCAGGTCCAGAATCGCCTGCTGGCTGGAACTGTATCCGACGCGGACCAGGTCGAGCCCGGCAAGGTGGTTGATGGTTTCAGCCCCGACCAGCGACGCGGTGCTTGCCGTGCCGTAGGACAGCCCGCCGGGATGGGCTCTCGCATATGCTATGAACTCTGCCGTGGTATTCGCCGGCAGTTGCGGGTTGACTACCAGCATGAACGGCAGCATGCCGACGCGCGCGATCGGCTCGAAGTCCTTTATCGGGTCGTAGGCCAGCTTTTTGTAAAGGTGCGGATTCGCGCCGTGGGTCGAGTTGGTGGTCATGAAAAGCGTATAGCCATCAGGCGCGCTCCTGGCGACGAACACTGCGGCGATCTGGCCGTTGGCTCCGGCGCGGTTCTCGACGATCACGTTCTGGCCGAGCTGCTGCGATAATTCCTGCGCGAGTATGCGGCCGGCGGAATCGGTCGCGCTCCCCGCCGCGAACGCGATCACCAGCTTGATCGGCTTAGACGGATAAGCTTCCGCCAGCACTTGCGGGCTGGGTGTCGAGAAAAGGAACGCGAGCGCGAAAGTGATCAGTCTCATGTCGTGGTCGGTGCTCAGTGCAGAAGATCAACACCCAACGCAGAGGCGCAGAGGACGCAAAGGCCGCAGAGAAAGGCAAGATTCGACGTGAACGAAATTCATGACTCGTGAAATGAGCAAGGGTGTCTGATGATCGCCAACGTCGGAGCGCTTAACGTTATCGAAAGAAATATTTTTGCCACGACGAACACAGAGTAAAAAGAAAACGATTCCGCTATCCGGATCCGCGCATGCCCAAGCCAACCGTGGTTCTGCTTTTTACACATCCTGGTTTTCTCCGCGCCCTTTCTTGCCTTTTGGCTCCCACGTAACCTGAAGGTTAGTGTCCGTCGAAACAAATCGCTTCGCGCTGTATTTTCTCTGCGCCCTCTGCGTCAACGCTTTTATTGGCGGCCATCGGCCGGCCGCTCCGCGTACGGCGGAGCGTAGATCACCAGCACCTTCACTGGCGCGTCGCTGACCACCGTGAACGCGTGCTGCAGGCCGGGCGGAAAGAAGCAGCAGTCCCCGGGACCGAGTTCGCACAGCTCGCCGCCGACCTCGGCACGGGCGCGCCCCTCGAGCAGGTAGCGCACCTGCTCGATGCCCGGATGCGAATGTGGCAACGCGCCCTTGCCCTTCTCGATGACGCCGAGCACGACTTCGAGTTTGTTCGCGCCGACATTGCCGGCGCCAATCAGGCGGCGATTGACGGTGCCGGTGTGGTTGGCGGGATGGTAGGGCGGCACATCTTGCGGACGGACGAAGTACCGTGAGGGCGACGAAGTATGCATGAGACTTCCTTTCAATGAAATCGTGACTGGCGTGGGACGGTTACCGCACGTCCGCCGGTAACTCGTCTGCGAAATTACAGGCAGCTGCGAACGAAACCGGCTTGGTCCCGCGCGGCGCCGAGCAGCAGGCCAAGGTCGTTGCCCGCCAGGATCATGCGCATCCCCCGCCCGATATAGCGCTTGAGTAGATCCCGGGTGTAGACACCGCCCAGCGCCGCCCATTTTCCGTGCTTGCGGCAGGCGCCGACCACCGCATCGATCGCCGTCACCACGCGTTCGTTGTCGATCTGGCCGGGAATTCCCATCTCCAGGCATAGGTCGTTGGTGCCAATGAGCAGGACGTCGACGCCAGGCACCGCGGCAATCTTCTCGGCATTCTCGATCGCGCGCGGGGTTTCCAGCATCGCCACTACCAGGGTCGCCTCGTTCATCCCTGTGACCACTTCATTGGCCGGCACCGCGGCAAATCCGAACTGTGGATAGCCGCCGGCGATGGACCGATGTCCGAGCGGCGCGAAACGAAACGCATCCACCATGGCGCGAGCCTGTTCCGGCGTATCTACGTGTGGCATCACGATGCCGAGCGCGCCGCCGTCGAGGCAGCGGGTGGCGAGTGCGAGTTCGCCGGCCGGCACGCGCACCAGCGGCGCGCACCCGGCGTCGAGCGCCGCCACCGAAATCGAAAAGGCCGTCTCCACCGAGGTCGGTCCATGCTCGAGGTCGATGAACAGCCAGTCGAAGCCTGCGGTCTTCATCACTCTCGCGATCTCGACGCCGCGCACCGCCCGCACACCGATCCCGATCGCGATGCCGCCTTTCGACAGAAGCTCCTTTGCCGGATTCACTATTCGTTGCATTCCATCTCCTATGTACCGTTGTGCTCGGTGCAGTAGATCAACACCCAACGCAGAGGCGCAGAGAACGCAAAGGGCGCAGAGAAGGACAGGATTCGATGTGAACGAAATTCATGACTCTTGAGATGTGCAATGGTGCCCGATGTTCGCTAATGGCAGAGCCCTCAATGCAATCGAAAGCGAATCCGTTTTGCCACGGACCTAACGGAGAAGAAACCAGACGATCCCGCCGTCTCGATCCGGGCATGCCCAAGCCTACCGCGCTTCTGCTTTTTGCCCATCCTGGTTTTCTCCGCGCCCTCTGCGTCAACGCTCTTATTGCCGGCCGATGGCCGACATCCAAGGCGTTCAACGCAATGGCCGCAAAGGAACGCAATAGTACGCCATGGAAAGCCAGCGTTTTGCCATAGAATACACATCAGGACACAACGAGAAAGGGTGCGAAGTCGGTCAAATCGCCTCACAATGACCCGCCAATGGAGACATGTGACCTGGCATGAAACGCGGGATTTTGTTGCTGTTCTTCGCACTTTGGGCATCGTCTGGCTTGGGCGCGAGCCCTGAAGAATTGCTCTTGGCGTATGCGGAGCAGGCTGGTCAGGCGGATCCGGACTTTGCCGGGTTCTCGGCCGACCGCGGCAAGACGTTCTACTTTTCCGGCCACCGGATCGAAGACGGCTCCGTGCTTTCTTGCGCATCCTGCCATCACGAGGACCCGCGTCGCGAGCAGTATGCCCATCACGACCCGATTCCCTGCCGCGCCTGCCACGGCATGCCCGACACCGGCAGTTTCGAAGACATCCCCAAGATCAGGCGTCAGTTCCTGCCGCTGGCTCCGTCTGCGAATTCGCGACGTTTTGCCGATGAATGGTTCGTCGAGAAATGGTTTCGCAAGAACTGCGGCTTGCTGCTCAAACGCGACTGCACGCCGGCGGAAAAGGGCGACGTGATTACCTGGCTGCTGAGCCTGAAATAGGCGAACGGTTACTTGCGGGCTTTCCCGGCCGGTCGCGGCGGCGCGGTGAGTCCGAGGCGGCGCCAGCCGTCGCGGCCGATGCGGCGCAGGGTCTCGATATTGCGGTCGGGGATGCGCCCCGCATCGGGGAATGCCGCCACTGCGCGTTCGACGCTTTCCTCGCGTAACAGATGCAGCATGGGGTAGGGCGAGCGGTTGCTGTAGTTCTCGATGGCATCGGGCTCCGTGTCCGCGAACCGGTACTGCGGGTGGAAGCTCGCCACCTGGATGGTTCCGGTGAGGCCGAGTTCCTCTACAGCAGCCTCGGCAATATCGAGAAAGTCGTTGTAGTCCGGAAAATCACTCAGCACGCGCGGATGAATCAGCAGGGTGGTTTCGACTTCTGCGAGGTCGGCAGCGGCCAGCGTCTGCAACTCGCGGGCCAGGTCGCTTAGAAGCGCCTCCGAAGTTTGCGCATCGCTGACCGCGTAGCGGATTTGGTTCCCGACGTGCACGGCCTTGGCGAAAGGGCACAGATTCAAGCCGATGACAGCCTTCTCCAGCCACGTGCGCGTGGCCGCAACGATTTCATCTGCAGACGCCGTGGTGTTGCGGCTTTCCATCAGCTTTGCTGCAAACGGACAACCGTCATTTGACTATCCTCGTCCAGTACGTGCGTCCGCGCGCGGGTCGGTGTAACGTACCCGATCTGGCCCGGTCGAACGCGAATTGTCGCGGCGAACATTATCGGCCATCTGCGAGGTCGATCACATGAGGCGCGTGAGGAAAGCGAAGCCCTTGGGTGTCTGCAACGTCTGCGGCCAGTTGACCGATCAGCTCGAGATGGTGAACCATCGCTGTATGCGGACGGTTCACGGCAGGCGCTGCGCTGGCCTGGTCAAGAGCGAACTCACACACATCTGGGTCGAGTGCCAATCCTGCGAGGCAGTGGGCAAGGTCGGTACGCAGGTCTGCAGCGCGTGCTCCGGGTTCGGGTGGCGTCTGTTGGGAACTTGACCAGAGTGCTCGGCGCCAAGTGTTGAATGTTGAATGTTGAATGTTGAATGTTGAATGCTGAGTGCTGCCGCTAACACCGTTCAACCCACCAGATATTCTTCGATGCGCGGCCGCAGATCTTCGGGGATCGACACGGCGCGGCCGGCATCCAACGCCATGAAGACGATGGTCTGCTGGATCTTTAGGTGTTCGACGCCGTCCTTCCTGCCGCTGTAGGCAAGCTGAACTGAAGCGTTGCCCAATTTGGGCACCCGCAGCTCGAAACGCAGGGTGTCTCCCATCCTGAGCGGCAAACCGAAGTCGCACTGGATGCTAACTGTCGGCGTGCCGATGCGCCGGTCGCGGATGAGATCGGGCAGCGGGCGGTTGACGCCGCTGGCGAACCAGTCCTCCATCGTCGCATGCGCGAGATCGAAGAAACGCGGGAAGTACACGATGCCGGCGGGGTCGCAATGGGAAAACCGGATCAACTGGTCATGGATGAATATTTTATTCACGGCGTAATCGCCCGATCAGATATGGCGTCGAGGTTGTTGCTCAAACGCCGGGCCGCGGAACCATCGGGAAGGACCTGACAGGACATCCCGTGCGCGGCTGGTACGGGGGTGGGTCTGCGGGGGTGTCTTTAGCGCCCGGCGCGGGAAGGTTTCGACGGCTGTGACTTACTGGCGCGCGGCTTCTCCGGTTCGTCGCTGCGCCGTGACTCCTTCTTCGCGCTCTCGACTTGTTGAAGCCGGCGCCGGATGATCATCACGGCGGCTTCTTCGGGCGACAGTTTCTTGGCCATATCGGCATCTCCAAAACGGGGGACCAGAAAGACAAAACCCCCCGACCAATGTCATGCGGAAACGAAACACATTTTGCCACACAGGGCACACAGATGGCACGGACAAAAGACCAGTGCTGTGTGCTGCGAACAACCAGCCGGCCGATGGCCGGCATCAAACGCGTTCAACGCTAAGGCCGCAAAGGAACGCAAAGTAACGCAAAGAAAGACCAGCCTATTGCCATAGAGTACACACGGTACACAGAGAAAAATCCAGACGATTCGGCCATCCTGGACCGCGCAATTCGCTGCCAACCATCGCAGTCAACGAGTTTCCGTTTTTTCCGCTCGCAAAGGTTTTCTTCGCGCCCTTTCTTGCTGTTCTCTGCGCCCTCTGCGTAAACGCTTTGATAGCCGGCCATGGGCCGGCTGGTAGTCTCGAGTCGCGAGTCAGGCGTCCCCGCTCTTGTGCCCTCACTCGGGGGTCCAGGTGTTGACCTTGCTGGCGATGAGTTCCGCAATGTTCTTGCGCATCTCCGTCTCCGAGGGAACGATTCCCCACGAATACCACCTGGCGAGCGTGGCAAAAAGCACCTTGCCGCTGTCGCGATCCGTGACGCGCTGCTGGACGTCGAACTCGACAAGGTAAAGAAAGGACCTGTCTTCAGAAAAATACTTCGAGTTCAGACGCACAGACAGCCTATGTGTACCGCCCTTGTCCAGATCCGCAAGCGTGGCAATCGGACCGCCGATCTGCGGGCCGACGAAATTTGCAAGCCGCGGATCCCTCATCATCGGCCCTTCCGAGATATACGCCACTGTCAACGCGTCGGCGGAGCCGATGCTCAGCAGGGTCCCGAAAACAAGAACGCGGGCGATCATCTTCACGAGTCATCCTTTCCGATTATGTTGCCGGCGTCGCGTGCAACGAGCACAGGCGCCGGCGTGTGGCCTGACATCCGGTCAAACGCCACAAGTCGCAAGGTGCTAACGCGGACCTTCCGGATCCGGACGCTCGATGCGGAAAGGGCAGCTCTGCATGAGATCTGCATGCATTGCTTACCTATTCTTCAGCTGTCGTACTTGAAGGACACCAGGACCCGGGTGCGGAACGCGACAACTTTGCCGCCATCCACTTTCATGTCCATTTTCACCACTTCCGCGATGCGCATATCGCGCAGGCTCTTGGCGGCGGTTTCCACCGCGTTGGTCGCGGCATCTTCCCAGGACTTGGCACTGGTTCCAATCACTTCGATAACTTTGTAGATCTGCTCACCCGCGCTCATTTTGGCCATGACGTTCCTCCCACTTGTTATGCCGCCCGCGATGACGGGTCGCCGCGACACGAGCCTATGCTACACCGCGCGATTGCGGACGTCATGACCCATCCGCCGTTACCGCGTTGAGCGACTTGCCTAGGGGTAAAGGGGCTCGACGCCGCCGCAGCAGTGGCGCGGTAGGTCACCAAGCCCGGGCGGGAGAATCAGCGCGGCCGACTGGCGAAAAACTCGATGGCAGAACCAATTCTTGCAAAAGAGGCACAAGTACAGCAGCGGAACATCAAAAGCGAATAAAACAGCGGCTCACTTGGGGCAAGGAAACGACTCCCGCAACGCATCTGCCAGCAGCAGGCCGGCCGGCAGCTTGAGTTTTTCCGGATACCTTTCCAGGAACTGCACGAAAACCCGGGCCAGCTGGCCCCTCGTTGTGGATTCCGGCACGCACAGATGTCCGAAGATGTCGTCCTTTTTTTCGTCGCGGTGGTGAAATGCATGCCAGGTTTCCGCGACATAGTGACCAGCGGCGAAGCCGTCTATGAACCCCGTGCAGATGCCCCTGCCGAAGTCGTGCATCGGGTCCTTGTCTGCGGCCTTGCAGTGGGCGAGCATCTCCTCGCCGGTGAACCTGCCCTGGACCCATTGGCCGGCGCCGGCCGGTACGGCCGACAGCAGCGCGCCGGCAATGAGTGCCGCTACCATGAGCATGCCCCGCAGCGCAGACGAGCGTCGGCGAATCGAATTGCGGGCGGTCTGGAGCCCGCGTAGCTGATGTACGGCAATCGCCGGGAAGCCGGCGATGAAGCCTTCCCCGATCAATCCGAGTTTCATTTTCCTCCCCCCTGCAGGCCGTTTCGGGCGTTACGGCCGTCACGGCTTTTCCCGCCATCCTAACCCTACGGCGCGGGGGAGAGAAGTACGAAATAAGCCGTGTGATGCCTGGCAGGGGCCTCAGGCGTTGCGGCGCGACAATTCCGCGGCGCGGGCGAGCAACGTGTACTTGGCGACCAGATCGGGTCCGCGATTGGCTGACCGCTCACTTCCGTCTATGCGGCCGAGAAACTCGTCGAGTACTTTGGCGAAGTGCTGCTCGTGCGTGGTCCGTAGCGTATCCGGAATGGTGATGCAGAACTTCCCGGCGGAGGGTTCGATCCCCAGGCCCGGGAATACGTCCTGGAGCGCTTCGATCGCACTGCCGAGCGCGGCTGCGCATTGCGCGTAGTCGTCGACCGGCCGGACCGTGAGTTGCGTTACGTAGCGTGTCCGTCCGCTGCATTCGACAACCAAATCGGCGGCTGTTCCGCGTACCAGTGCGTATAGCGTATCCCCGCCGTCCTGCGCAGCCGCGAGCGCCCAGCGGGACTCGATTGCAATCGTAATCCCGCGCATCCGAAAGCTCAGCGCCGCATTGCAGAGATAGGAAAGCACGCCGTCGGCGACCCGATGTCGCAGCACCTCGGGGAAGTCGTCGAGACCGGTAATACGTGTGAATAGGTCACGCGGCACCTCGGTCGGCCACTGTCGCGCGGAAAGCAGTTCAACGTCGCGATCGTAATCGAAGGACTTCCCGCCGCCGGTCATCCACTGGGCGAGGTCGACCAGGTGCGTGGTGACATCGGTGATGCCTTCGCCCTGCACGGCGACATCGAAAACCCAGGGCGGGCGCACCAGCGGCATGTCATTGACGATCTTGTAGAGGTGGTGGACGCTCTCGATCGAAATGGCGGGCTGGCCGCCATCGTCGCGCAACCGGCCGAATACCGGGGGCAGCGCGGCGATCGCCACCTGCAAGCGGGTGGCGATCTCATGCCGTTCGGTCATGATGTCCATCGCCAAGGGCGGCGTTGCCGCGGCTTCCTTCAGCATCCCGATCTGGCGTGGGTCAATCAACCAGGGCTTGTCGCCGAGCACGAAGAAGCCGTCCGCGTGCAGGCGGTGGATCGCCGCCATCTTGCCGTCGTTCTTTCCGGCGATCAGCACGATGTCGCCGCGCCGTTCGGAGCGCAGGCGTTCAAAATGGTCATCACCGCGATATACGTGGAGATTCCAGCGCGTCGCATCGTCGGCGCGCCGGTTGAAACTGCGCACGATGTGCAGGAAATTCTCCAGCTCCGGCCCGTCAGAGGCGTAGACATGGACGTCGTCACTGAGCCGCGGATGGCGCTGGCGCAGGGTGAGCGCAGCGTGGAAATGCCCCGGATCGAGAACCACCAGAGTGTGCTTGTCGGCGGCCAAATTCTTCTTGGTTCTTCCCTGCTGAAGGGCAAGGATGAAGGCGGAAGGATGAAGGCGGAAGGATGAAGGCGGGGAGCGAAGATGATGGCAAAAGGATGCGGGAAAGCACCCCAATTACGAACCAAGAATAGGCTCTTTGGAGTTCTCGGTTTGCGCCGTCACGTCGTCACGATGGTCACGCCTATGTTGCTCCCTGATCTCCCATCCCTCACCCTTCATTCTTCATCCCTCATCCTTCAACCTTGTTCTTCTACCCCAGCATCGACGACAGCAGTGTGGCGATTCCGAGGAAGGAAAAGAAACCCGCCACGTCGGTGACGGTGGTCAGCACGATGGATGAAGATTGAGCGGGATCCTGGCCGAACCGGCGCAGCAGGATCGGCACCAGCGCGCCCGAAACGCCGGCAATCACCATCGAGGTCACCATCGCACTGGTGATGACGGTGACCAGGCCGATCGACCCGCTCCAGAACCACACGCCGACCGCGGTGGTCGCGGCGACCGCAAGACCATTGGCAAGTCCCACACTGGCCTCTTTCCAAACCATCCGCGGCCACTGGCGCGGGCCGATTTCCCGCAAGACCAGCCCCCGCATCGTCACGGCCAGTGCCTGCAGACCGGCGTTGCCCGACTGCCCCGCCACCACCGGCAGCAGCACTGCAAGCGCGGTGAATTTCGCGATCGTGCTCTCGAACAGACCGACCACCGCCGCCGCCAGGAAGGCGGTGAGCAGATTCACTTGCAGCCACGGCAGGCGCTTGCGCACCGCGAATAGCGGGCCGGAGAGCGCGCGCTCGTCGCGGCTGGCGCCGACCATGGTCTGGATGTCGACGGTGGTCTCCGATTCGATGGCCGAGACGAGTGCCGCCTGGCGGATCACGCCCACGAAACGGCCGGAGTGATTCACTACCGGGAGCTCTGTGATCGGTTGATGTTGCAGGATCGTCACGACGTCCTCGCGCGGATCGAGATCCGTCACCGCGGCGATGAGCGGCCGGGTGATCTCGCGCAGGGCTTGCGCTTGTTCCGCCATGGCGAGATCCTGGATCTCGACGCGTCCGATCAGGCGCATATCTTCGTCGACGACGAACAGCTCGCGCAGCCCGCGGCTCTTGACCGCGCGCAGGCGCCCCAGCGCCCCGGCAATCGAGATATCGGAACGGATCGGAGTAACGCGGGGGTCCATGAGCCGGCCGGCAGAATCCTCCGGGTACTCCAGCATGTGGCGCAGCTCCCTTGCCACCTGCGATTCGAGCATCGCGAGCAGACGATCGCGATCGGTGCGCTCGAACTGGGCGAGCACGGTCACGCTTGCCGCGGGCTCGGATTCAGATATCAGACTGCGCGCCAGCTCCTCAGGAACGTGCTCGAGCGCCGCGCCGGCAACATTCGGTGGGAGCAGCTGCCAGACACGTGCGGTTGTGTGTGGTGCCTGCGCGACGAGCAATTCGGCGATCTCCAGCGGCTGCATGGACTCGAGTTGCCGCGCTGCCTCCTGCGGGTAATCGAGGAAATATCGCCGGTTCAGCGCCAGGATCGCCGGCAACGCCCCGTTGCTCACGGCTCTTCCGGCAGCACCGGCTTGGCCGGCGGCAGCAACCAAAGTCCGGCCTCCGCAAGCCCGGAAGCCGCGTCCCAGTAGCCGCGGGTGAGCACGCCGGTGATGGAGACGTCGTCGGCGGGTGGTGCGGTCGTACGGCTGCGCGCAAGGGCGCGGGCTAAGGTGGCGCGGTGCAGGATGCCGATCAGCCGTCCGTCGCGTTCCACCACGGGAAGCACACTGGACTGCTGCCACCCGCGCTGGGTCGCCGCGCCAGTGAGCGGCGTCATCGCTGTGAGCATCGCCAGGGGTTTGTGCAAGACTGCTGCGAGCGTACTCGAATCAGGCACGCGCAGAAGTTCAACCAGGTCCACGATGCCGATGAGGCGCTGATCGTGATCCACCGCGTACACTTGCTCGACTGTAGTTTCGTCGCCGCTACGCACGCGCTCCAGGGCATCGGCTACCTTGGTTTCGGGTGCGAGTGCGATGACGTCCTGGTCGGCCCAGGCGCCCACCGAGTCGTCCGGATAACCGAGCAGTACGCGCGACGCGACGGCGGTGGCTGTCGGCAGCCCTTCGAGCAGGCGCGACCTGCGCGGCTTCGGGACATAGCGAAGCACCGTTACAGCCGCCTGAACGCCCGCCGCGGAGAGCAAGGCGAGCGCGGGCTCGTCGTCGAGCGAACCGAGGATCCGTGCCGCCGCCGAGGGCAGCATCGCAGTCAGTACCGGCGCTCCGGCGCGCGCAGGCACCGACGCGAAAAGCGCCGCCGCATCGGCTCCTGGAATGCGTTCCAGCACGCGCGCCGCCTCCGCGGGATGCGCGGCGATATACATGAGCGTCAGCGCTTCGGGTTCAGCCATTTTGCTGGCGCGAGATGACTGCGATCGGTTGTTCGTTGTAGATGCGCCCGGGCAGCGTGACGCGGCCTTCACCCGTCTCAATGATGACCACGGTGGCGGTTACTTCCAGGATGCGGCCCTCATGCCCGGCGACTCGGATGAACTGGCCGACTGGGAAGGCCTGGCGCATGTAGTGCGCGCCGATGAGGTTGGCGATGTAGTCGCGCGCGCCGAATCCTACCGCGAGCGCGACGCCACCGACGATGGTCGCGGCGGCGCCGGCGGCGAAAATGGCAAGGAAGGTGATCTTGACACCAACTTGGTCGGCACCGACCAGGATTGCGCCGACCAGAATCATCACCTGAGCAACCCGCGCCAGGGCTAGGCGTTGCGTATGCGCAAGCCGCGTCGCAGTGGCCAGGAGCATGTCTGCGACAAAACGGGAAACGATGTAGCCGGCCGCGATGATGAGCACGCCCGCGATCAGTGTCGGCAAGTAGTCGATCAGGCGCGCCAGCCAGTCGGTGAACGCCTGCAATCCGAGGACCTGTGTGGCCGCGGCAACGAAGAACAGCAACACCACCCAGAACACCACAGTGCCTAGCACGGCGGAAGCCCGCCCCACGCGGAAACGCTCGCCGCCGGGTCCGCCGATTCGGGAAAGCAAGCGGTCGAGCAGCAGAACCGCGCGCATGGTCAGCGCGCGCAGCAGGCGCGCCAGCGCCCAGCCGACGATGAGCAGCAGAATCGCGCCCAGCACGCTGGGGAGAAAGGCGACGAAGCGCTCGACGATGCCCGAGGCCGCATTTGCGAGTGCGTCGCCGAGTCCGCCCACTATGTTCATCCGCAGGGCTCCGAGGAAATTGTGCGCCACGAGGGCCCGCGACGCCGTCGCGAGCTTAACACCGCTGCTCGGCACAAGGGAAGCGCTCGACGGCGTTCTAGCGCGCCAGGAATGACCGCGTGTGCTCCAGGAACTGAGCGAAGGCCGGCTCGGTATCGAGGAAGAGGTGGTTGCGCCCCTGCAGCGTCACGAACTGTGCGCCCGGAATGCCGGCTGCCATCCGGCGCCCCGCTTCGAACGGGACGCGGGCGTCGTCGCGCGCGTGCATCACCAGGGTCGGCACGCGCACCTGAGCGAGCAGCGCGGTGACATCCGTCTCGCCGACCGCCTCGAGGAACCGCACGGCAACCTCCGGCGATACCGAGATGCGCTGCAGCTCGTTGAACCAGTCGGCCTGCTCCTTGGTCGCGCCGGGCATGAACTGCGAGGTGAATAGCTGACGGAACGCCGGATTCTCCTTACCCCATCCCAGGCGCATCAACGTCAGCATGGCGGCATATTCATCCTTCTCGGCTGCGCTCTGGACGCGCCTGTTCCGACCCAGCGCAAAGCCGCCGTAGAGAATGAGATGTGAAACTCGCTCGGCATGTCGCGCCGCATAGGCGATCGCGAGCGCGCAGCCCTGCGAGATCCCGAGCAGCGCGAATCGCGGGACCTTGGCTGCATCGATCACGGTCTCCAGGTCGCTCACGAATGCGTCGAAAGAAATGTCATCCACGGTTCGATCCGACAGCCCATTACCGCGGGCGTCGTACCGAACCAGCGTGCGGCTCTTCGCCAGCTCCAGATAAAGATGCCGCCAGATCGGACTTTCGAGATCGTATTCCAGATGGGTCATCCAGTTGCCGGTCTTCACCAGCGAAGGCCCGTTGCCGATCATCGAGTAGGCGAGTTGGACCCCGTCGGGGGCGCCGCAGAAGTGAATCTCCTGCTTGCGGTCATCGGCCCTGTGGGTCGTCGACCCGGGCCGAGCGCCACGACCTGAAGGCGCGAGCGCAAACACGTCCACCGGCTGCGCGATGTTCTTGAGGGTGCGCGGACCTAGCGCCTGGAAATCCACCTTGAGCACGCGATGCACTTGGTCGAATACCTGCCGGGAGATGCAGATGCCGCCGGGTTCGGCGATCCCCTCGAGCCGCGCCGCGACATTGATGCCGTCACCGTAGATCCGGGTCTCGTCGTGGATCACGTCACCCAGATTGATCCCGATGCGGAACAGCATGCGGCGATGCTCGGGGACCTCTTCGTTGCGCGTCGCCATGACGGTCTGGATCTCGACCGCGCATTCGGCCGCGCCGATCACACTCGGAAATTCGGCCAGAATGCCGTCGCCGGCGGTGTCGATGAGGTGGCCGCCAAAGCGGTCGACCAGCGGCAGGATCACGGCTTGATGGCCCTTGAGGGCGCGGACCGTGGCGGCATCGTCCTCGCCCATGAGGCGGCTGTAGCCGGCGATGTCGGCGGCGAGAATGGCGGCGAGCCGGCGCTGCATCGAGGGTTCATTACCCATCGCTTGTTTGGGTATTGCGCCGTCTTCGCTCAAAGGATTCTGCCTTTAGCCGCCGAAGCCGTCAGCGACACTGATATCCAGAAGGTTGGGGGCGCCGCTCGCGATTGCCGCGTGCAGCGCCGGTACCACGTCCTGCGCATCGGAAATGCGCCTGGCTGGTACGCCCAATGACTCCGACAACGCGACGAAGTCGATCTCCGGATCGCGCAGGTCCATGCCGCTGAATATCTCGGTGCGGCGCATCGACACCAGCCTTTCCTTGAGTATCCGGTAGCTGCGGTTGTTGCAGATTACGTAGGTGATCGGGCGCTTGAGATTGGCCGCGGTCCACAATGCCTGGATGCTGTACATGGCGCTGCCGTCACCGACAATCGCGACCACCGGCCGGTCGGGCAGCGCCACGCTGATGCCGACCGCGCCGGCCATCGCAAAGCCGATGCCGCCGGAAGCCAGTCCGTAGAAACCCCGCGCATCGCGAAAGCGCAAAAAACTCTGCAACGAGAACGTCGAAGTCAGCCCTTCTTCGACCACCACGGCATCGTTCGGCAGCGCATCGGCGATAGTCATCATCAGCCAGCGCGGATCCATGGGATTTGCGCCCGCGAGGGCCAGCATGTCCTTGGCCAGGCGCCCGCGCTCTGCGGTCCAGTTGTTCTTCGCAATCTCGACCAGTCGCCGCGCTGCCTGCGTCTTGCGCTCGGAATTCATTTTCCTGCGCACGATCGGTAGCAGTGCGCGCAGCGTTTCCCTGACGCAGGCGCCGATGGCGATCTCGGCCGGATAGTTCTTTCCCAGCTCCCAGTCACGCTCGCCGATCTGCACCACCGGCATGCCCTCGGGCAGCGGATCGACGAGACTATGCACCGACATGCGCAGCACGTCGGCGCCCAGGCACACCAGCAGGTCGTGGGCGGCGAGCGCCGAACGCACCTGTTGCTGATTGCGGGTGAGTGCGCCGAGGAATGCCGGATGCTCGGAGGGAAAGTGCGCACCGTAGGCCACCGTCTGCTGGAATACCGGCGCGCCGAGAACTTCAGCGAGTTCCGCCGCCTCCTTCAGTGCGTCGCGTGTGGCAAGTTCGTGGCCTGCGATCAATACCGGGTTACTTGCGGCCAGAAGCCGTTCCGCGAGCTGTTCCAGGGCGGCGTCGGAAGGCCGCACATCGGTCTGCACGCGCGTCGGGTTGCCGATGTCCAGCGGCGCTTCGGCGTCGAGGATGTCGCCCGGCAGGCTGATGAACACCGGCCCGGTGGGCGGCGTGGTCGCAATTTTTGCCGCGCGATGCACGATGCGCGGCAGATCCTGCACGCGGGTTACCTCGACTGCCCATTTCACCAGCGGGCTTGCGATCGGCACCAGCGGCGCGTAGAGCATCGGCTCGGTCAGGCCGTGTCCCTGTTCCTGTTGTCCGGCGGTGATCATCACCGGAGAGCCATAGAACTTGGCGTTGAACAACGATCCCATTGCGTTGCCCAGCCCCGGCGCCACGTGCACATTGGCGGCGGCGAGCCGGTTGGACGCGCGCGCATAGCCATCGGCCATCGCGACCACGACCGCTTCCTGCAGGCCGAGCACGTACTGGATCTGCGGATGGTGCGAGAGCGCGTCCATGATCGGCAGCTCCGTGGTCCCGGGATTGCCGAATAGATGCGTGATGCCTTCGGCAGTCAGCAGTTTCAGGAACGCGGCGCGGCCGGTCACCGATTGGGCAGAGGGCAGGTTTCGATCCATAGGGTCTTTGTGATGGCTTTGATTCGGGAATAAGGACAAAACCCGCTTGCCGGAGGCCAGCGATAGGAGCGATCAACGGCGGTTAAATTCCAGGCGCCATATTTTGTACCCCTCGCGCAGGTCTCTCAACAGGTATCGGACGAGGAAGGCGCGAATCTTCAGCGAACCCAGCTCCGCGCCCCGCAGCGGAATAGAGAAGCTTTCGGCCACCCGGTAGCCCTGGTGTTCGAAAATTTTCTGCGGTTCTTCCGTCATGGGTGGAAAGTGGGCACCCAGTTTGCGAATTTCCTGATAGAGCGCATGTTCGTACCTGTCGAAATAGGATTTGCACATCAGATCGCAATAAAGCGTGTGTCGCGGAAACAGCCCCTCCAGCGAGGCGGCAAGCTCCCGCACCTGGTCGTGAGAAAGGTAGGTGAGCACACCTTCGATCACGACGAGAGTGCGCTCCGAAGAGGCAAATTCCGACAGCCGATCCTCGAGGAACTCGACATCGAAGCGCATCGGTACGCGCACCAGCGCGTTCTTCGCTTGCGACGCGGGCATCTTCGCGTCCTTGATGGCGAGGATGGCGGGTTCATCGACCTCGACCCAGTGACCACCAGTGAGCCGGAAAGAGCGGGTGTCGAAACCGCAGCCTATGACGATCACCCGAATCTGCGGTTCGCGGGTCAGTTGTTCCTGTACAAGGTCGCTGATGATGCGGTGGCAGGCGGCGTTGCTCGCGTTCGGTTGTTTGAACCGCTTGAACCGCTCCCAGATCTTGCGCGATTCGTCGCCGACGAAATGCTGCGCATAACTGTCCCGAGCCACAGGATGGCGCCGCGCTGCGTCCCAGGCGCGGACGCCGAGCGTGTAGTAGGCGATTTTCGAGACTGGATTTTCCATTGTCTTCCCGGGACGAGCGTCCCCGGCAGGACTCCTATGCGCGTCTGACATGATGTTTTCGTAGCCTCCTGGTGTGCCGCCTTGAATGCTTGCCCCATCGGCGACGATAATTCTGCTTCCCTGGACGGAGCGTACTGCAATTGCGCCGGATCGTGGAAACATGGGTTCACATTCCGGGCGCGCCGGTATCGTTAAGGTCCCGACGGGCACGCTCGAGATCGACCGCTCCTGAATCGCCGGCAATTCGCGCGGGCCGGTCCTCAGGCCGGACTGCTACTCAAAGCCGGGCGGTTAGCAGCACGTTGGCGAAGGGCGTTCCTTCGCTCATAGGTTCTGCCTCGACCGCGAAGCCGAAGCCGTGCAGCAATGCGGTCCAGTCGGCAAGCGGGCGGTGGTGATGCAGCGGAACCCACTCGCCTTGCGTCATTGCGATAAGCAGGTCGGCGGTGCCGGTGAGCCGGAAGCGCAATCCGGCGGTAATGTCGGCGACCCGCAAGAAAAGCGTGCCGCCAGCCCGCAGCGCATGAGCCACCCGCTCCAACGCGCGTTGTTGCGCCTCCGGGTCGAGGTAATGCAGTACATCGAGAATGAAAACCGCATCGGCGTCGGGCAGCACGGCAAGGCTCAGATCGCCGGTCTGAACGCAAGCACGGTCCGCGAGCGCGACGCGCGCCCAGCTGGCTGGGCGTTCCTGCAACTCGATGCCGTAAAGCAGCGTCGTTGACGGTGGCACCGACCAGCCCGTGGGCCACGCGCCGACCTCGTATTGACGGCGTGCTGCGATCAACACCGCGGCAAGCAGACCCTGTCCGCATCCCAGATCCAGAACGCGCGCGCCGTCCGCGATGCTGCCGCGGCGTAGCAGTGACCCGAATACCGGGTCGTAACGGAGTTTGCCGCGGGCGAAGAAATAGGGATAGGGGCCGGCCGCCAGGTAGGGGCGCGCAGCGGTCTTAAGGAGGGCGCGAACCTCGGCCTGCATCAACGCAATGCCATCGGCAGCGATACCGGCCTGAGTGCCGCCGCAGAAAGCTTCTGCAGCAGCGCGGGCAGGACGGCGAGGACGATCGGCTGGCCATGCAATGACGGGCGGTCGTGCAGAAGGAGAATGTCCCCCGCCGCCAGGCCGCCACTCAACCGCTCCAGCACCATCGCGGGATCGCGGGCGACGGTGTCAAAACCGCGCCGGGTCCAGCTCACGTAATGAAGTCCGAGCCGCGCCATCATCGGATCGAGCAGCGGATTCCTGATACCCATTGGCGCGCGGAAGAATTGCGGCGGACGCCCGCTGATGCCGGCGAGCACCGACTGCGCCGCACTGATGTCGCTTCGCAGCGCCGCCGGCCCGAAAAAACCGAAAAGACCCGAGTGGCGCATGCTGTGGTTCTCGATGCTGTGGCCGCGTCTGACGATTTCCCTGACGATTTCGGGATGTGCGGCGGCCTTCGCACCGACGCAGAAGAAACTCGCGATGGCGCCGTAGCGATCAAGGATGTCCAGCACCCTCGGTGTAACTTCCGGGTGCGGGCCGTCGTCGAACGTGACAGCGATTTCCCCACGGCGCGCCGCCGCATCGGGCAGCCGCAGCATGTTCTCGCCGAGCAGCCGGCTCCTGGGCCACATTCCGATCAGGGCCAACGCCACATGATTGCCAACCAGCGCGCCCACAACCCAAAGCCACCACACTGGCCGCGATACCAGTGCAGCCACGGCGCCAAGGTGAATCAGAATGCTCAGCCGTACCGCGATGCCTGGGCGCCACGGCCGGGCAGGGCCGCAGAGAGGGTTTTCATTTGCGGCTTCATGCTCAGAGTCAGCCATCCTGGGGGCCAGTGCGGTAACTGCGTGGCGGCAGCCGGATGGCGTGGACGATGACGAAACGCTACCGCAACGCAGCCGCGGCTTCTCGCGGCAGGCGCGTCGCTTGCGCGATCTCGGCAAGCGATTTCTCGATAATGCCAAGGCCTTCGTCGAGCACGGCGTCGGTTACGGTGATGGGCACCATGATGCGAATACCGTTGCCGTACACCCCGCAGGTAAGAAGGATGAGGCCGTTCGCCAGCGCCCGCGCGGTCAGGGCTTTGGCCGCTTCGGCGTCGGGTTCATTGCCGGCACGCGTCTTCACCAGCTCGAACGCCGCCATGCCACCGAGGTTGCGGATCTCGCCGATGGGGGCAGTATCGCTGCGCGCCTTCATCTGCTGCAGCCGCGAGGCGATGCGCTCGCCTATCCTGAGACTGCGTTCGTTCAGATTTTCCTCTTCGATCACGTCGATCACTGCCAGCGCGGCGGCGCAGCCAATCGCGTGGCCGGCGTAGGTGCCGCCCAGCCCGCCTGGCGCGGGAGCATCCATGATCTGCGCGCGCCCGATCACGCCGGACAGGACGAAACCGCCGGCGAGGCTCTTGGCCACGGTAATCAAATCGGGCGACACGCCCGAGTGTTCGATCGCGAAAAACCTGCCGGTGCGCGCGAAGCCGCTTTGCACCTCGTCGGCCACCAGCACGATGCCGTGCTGATCGCACAGCGCGCGCAGGCGGCGCAGGAAATCGAACGGCGCGATGTAGTAGCCGCCTTCGCCCTGCACCGGTTCGACCACGATGGCGGCGACGCGCGCCGGTTCGATGTCCGCCTTGAACAGCTTCTCGATTCCGGCGATGGCGTCGTCCACCGATACGCCCTGAGCCGCCATCGGGAAGGGCGCGTGGTAGACCTCGGCACCGAACGGGCCGAAGCCGACTTTGTATGGCACGGTTTTGCCGGTCATGCCGCTGGCGAAAATGGTGCGGCCATGAAAGGCCCCGGAAAAGGCGATCACGCCGGGACGCCCGGTGTAGGCGCGCGCGATCTTGACCGCGTTCTCGATTGCTTCCGCCCCGGTGGAAAAGAGGATGGTCTTCACCGGTCCTGGTATCGGCGCGAGCTTGTTGAGCCGCTCGGCGAGCAGGATGTACGAGTCGTAGGGCACGACCTGGAACGCTGTGTGGGTGAAGCGGCGCAACTGTGCCTGCACAGCTTCCATGATCTTCGGATGGCGATGGCCGGTGTTGACCACCGCGATCCCGCCGGCGAAGTCGATGTAGCGCCGGCCTTCGACGTCCCACAGTTCGGCGTTTTCGGCGCGATCCGTATAGATAGGGCAGGCGTTGCCCACGCCGCGCGGCACGGCGGCGTTGCGGCGATCGATCCACTGCTGATTGGTCTGCTTCATGTTTGCCTCCACCAATTTAAGGTTTTTCTCCAGGCACGATTCGGAAGGGATTCTATTTTGCCTGCTTGCTCCACGAATCGCGCAAAGTCACTGACCGGTTGAAAACCGGCGCACCAGTTTTCGAATCTTTCAGGTCCACGATGAAGTAACCGTGGCGCTCAAACTGGAAGCGCTCCTCGGCTTTCGCGTCCCTGACCGCGGGTTCGCAATAGGCATGGACAACCGTCTTCGAGTGCGGATTGATGTCGGCAAGGAAGTCGCGTTCCGATCCGGGATGCGACACCGCGAACAGGCGGTCGTAGAGCCGCACTTCAGCCTTGTAGGCATGCCGCGCCGACACCCAGTGGATGTTGCCCTTCACCTTGTATTTGTCCGCGCCCGCTGTGCCGGACTTGGAATCCGGGTAGGCCTCGCAATGTACCGCGGTGAGGTTGCCGCCGGCGTCCTTGTCGGTGCCGACGCACTTGACAACGAAGCCGTAACGCAGCCGCACCTCGTTGCCCGGGAACAGGCGGAAGAAGCCCTTGGAGGGGGTCTCCATAAAGTCTTCGCGCTCGATCCACAACTCGCGCGAGAACGGCACGGCACGCTTGCCCCAGTCGGGCTTCTGCGGATGGTTTGGCAGCTCGCACGTCTCGTCCTTACCGGCCGGGTAATTGTCTATCACCAGTTTCAACGGATCGAGCACTGCGATCCGGCGCGGCGCCGATTCGTTCAGCACCTCGCGCATGCAATCCTCGAGCACGCTCATGTCGATCCACGAGTCGGACTTGGATACGCCGATGCGCTCGGCAAACAGGCGGAATCCTTCCGGGGTGAAGCCGCGCCGGCGCGCGGCGACCAGGGTGGGCATGCGCGGATCGTCCCAGCCATCAACATGTTTTTCTTCGACCAGCTGGATCAGCTTGCGCTTGGACAGCACCACATAAGTGAGATTGAGCCGGGCGAACTCGTACTGGCGCGGCAGCGGTTTGACGAGCGCGCCGAATTCCGCAAGTTTTTCCAGCACCCAGTCGTAGAGCGGGCGGTGATCCTCGAACTCGAGCGTGCAGATCGAATGGGTGATGTTCTCCAGCGCGTCCGATATGCAGTGGGTGTAGTCGTACATCGGGTACACGCACCACTTGTCCCCGGTGCGGTGATGGTGCGCATGGCGGATGCGGAAAATCACCGGATCGCGCAGGTTGATGTTGGGAGAACTCATGTCGATCTTCAGGCGCAACGCATGCGTGCCGTCCGGGAACTCGCCCGCCTTCATGCGCCGGAACAGATCGAGGTTCTCCGCCGCCGGGCGGTTACGGTAAGGGCTGTGCTTGCCCGCTTCGGTGAGCGTGCCGCGATATTCGCGCATCTCGTCCGCGGACAGCGAGTCCACGTAGGCCAACCCATGTTCGACGAAGGCCTCAGCGAACCGGTACAGCCAGTCGAAATAGTCAGACGCGTAATAAAGGTGCGGTCCCCAGTCAAATCCCAGCCATTTCACCGAGTCGAGAATGGAATCGACGTATTCCGTTTCCTCGGTGACTGGGTTGGTATCGTCGAAGCGCATGTGGCAGCGGCCACCGTACTGCAGCGCCAACCCGAAATTCAGGCAGATAGATTTGGCGTGGCCGAAATGCAGATAGCCGTTGGGCTCAGGCGGGAAACGGGTGCGGGTCCTGGCCGGATCGGGTGGCGCGCTGGCGTGCGTTGATGCAGGTCCCGGATTGCCGCCCCAGGTGCGGGAAGCGTAGGCACCCTTGGCGAGATCGGCCTCGATGATGTTGCGGATGAAGTTGGTGACCTGGGCGGTCGGCGCTGCCGGTTTATTCACGCTGGATGACGGAAGAAAGTGAAAGGCTGTGCAGGCGCAATATTAAAGCCTCGCGGCCTTTCCGTGGGTGCAAACCTGCCAGTGACGGAAAAACTTTGACGCAAAGGCGCGAAGGCGCAAAGAAGGACAAAAGGAATGGGGGTACGAAGTGTTCGACAAATTGGCCGACAAGCTTTTGTCCAAGGGAACGAACGGGAATCGACAAACCCAATCTCCCGCTATATTCGATCCCTGTTCAGGGTTCCTTTGCGCCTTTGCGTCTTTGCGTCGAGTCCTTTGATTCTCGGGGAGAGATGCGGTGATGCTGCCATCTTGCGAGTTACTTCATGCCCATCGCAAATTTCATTTACCTGCTAACCCCATTTTGTGCCGGCGGCCGTTTACATGAGCGCAACCCCCTCTTAACCGGAAAGGAACGCTCATGCACCCTTCTTATTTGCGCGCGCCGTTCGCGCTGCTTGCCCTCACCGCCGCACTGACCGCCATCGCCGATGACGGCGGCAACCACGCTCTTACCATTTACAGCACGGCCACGCCAGGAGCGCTGACACCGGATATGACGCGCAATGGGGGTGGCGGCTACAGCGTGCCCGGCTATGCCACCGTGCGCCACGAGCGCGAGATCGCGCTCAATGCCGGGCGAAACACCGTGCGCTTCACCGACGTTGCCGGCTTGATCGACCCGACCACGGTGTCGTTCGCCTCGCTCACCGATGCGCCCGGCACGCGGGTGATGGAGCAGAACTTCCAGTTCGACCTGGTCAACCCCGAAAAGCTGTTGCGGCGCTTCATCGACCGCGAAATCGCGGTGGAACGCGTGCTCGGCGATCGTGTCGAGACTCTGGAAGGCACGCTGCTCTCTACCCAGGGCGGGATCGTGATCCGCGAAGCGGGCGGTTCGGTGCGGACACTGCCGTACAACGCCGGTGTGAAACTGCCGTCATTGCCGGGCGGGCTGATCACCCGACCCACACTGGTCTGGGACGTGGCCGCCCAGCAGCCGGGAAAACACAAAACCCGGGTGGCCTATCAGACCGGCGGTATTACCTGGTGGGCGGACTACAACCTGACCTTCTCCGAAGGTGGCGACGCGAATTCCTGCAAGCTCGATGTCGGCGCGTGGGTGAGCATCCTCAATCAGTCCGGCGCCAGCTACCCGGACGCCAAAATCAAGCTGGTCGCGGGCGACGTGCACCGGGCGGTACACATGGGACAAGCTTTGCCCATGGCAGCCAAGCGGGCGATGGCGGACATGGCGGAGGAGAAGTCCGGTTTCGAGGAAAAGAGTTTTTTCGAGTATCACCTTTACACGCTGGGACGCCCCAGTTCGCTGCCGGACAACTCGACCAAACAGATCGAACTGTTCCCGAAAGTCGCCGATGTCGCCTGCGACCGGACGCTGGTGTACTACGGGCAGGCCGGGCAGTGGTACGGCGGCGGGCCGATGACCGACCGCAACTACGGCACCACCGTCAACAAGAAGGTGGACACCTATCTCAGCTTCAGGAACAAAGTCGAGAGCGGCATGGGTGTGCCGCTGCCTTCGGGCCGGGTGCGGGTCGCCAAGCTCGACACGGCCGACGGCAGCCTGGAGTTCATCGGCGAGGACCGCATCGACCACACTCCCAAGAACGAAACCGTGCTGCTGAAACTGGGCAGCGCATTCGACGTGGTAGGCGAGCGCCGGCAGGTGGATTTCAAAGTCGACTCGAATCGCAACACCATGACCGAGGAGATCGAAGTGAGGATCCGCAACCGCAAGGAGGAGCCGGTCACGGTGATCGTGAAGGAAAACCTCTACCGCTGGACCAACTGGAAAGTTACCCAGACCAGCCAGCCGTACGACAAACAGGACTCGCGCACGATTCATTTTCCGGTGAACGTGGCGGCGGACTCCGAGGCGGTGGTGCGCTATACGGTTCGGTATACATGGTAGTTTCCTAAGCCGGTCTGCCGATCGGCCTTACAAGCGTTGACGTAAAGGACGCAAAGGAAAAGCAAAGAGGGCGCGGAGGAAAGATCATAAAGATTGTATGGAGTGCTGATGACGGCTTGCCTGGCGTCGGTGATGCACGTCGAATGGTCATTGGAGCGGCTAAAATTTCGTTCAATGCCCCAATTTCGCGGGCGGCTGTTGACGCTCCGCTGGAACTGGTTGTCATGCGGCATTTCGTTGAAGCGGCGTCCCACTGTCCCGTTTCGACCCATAACCGACATTCTTTGCTTGGAACGATTCGTTAAGTCGGCCCCGGCGCGCAAACCGCGCATCAATTCCCTTGGGTGATGAACTTTTCCCAGAACCGAACGGCGTCCGCGGTCCAGCCTTCGGCGCTGGTCCCGGTTCCCGGCCCGAAGCCATGACCGAGATTTCTATATTTATGGTACTCCACCTCTACTCCTGCGCTGCGCAGGGCCGCAATTCGTCTTTCCATCGACGACGGCGGCGCGATTCCATCCTGTTCGCCGACCACGACGAAGGTGGGAGGCTCAGCGGACGAGTAATCTGAATGCGCCGTGTAGGCCATTATGACGACTGACGGCTTTGGAAGCATGTCCCCGCCATGGGCGGCAACGCCGTGTGAACCAATGGCAGCCGCCATTCTTGCGCCGGCCGAACTTCCCCATAGGGAGTAGTTCCGGGTGCCTACACCGAGCGCCTTCGCGTTGCGGAAGATGTAGGAGATGGCTGCAGCCAGATCCTCGGTGGCGACTGCGACTGCGGCTCGCCCAGGCATAAAACCCGCTCCTCGAGACCTTGTAACGCTTGCACAGAAACGCCACCCCGTAACGCGCGCGGTGCTCGGCTATGAATTCGAACTTCGCCTTCGGC
>JBQTIV010000052.1:0-12820 GCA_052387775.1 Betaproteobacteria bacterium | reverse complement strand
CTTTGTCTCCTGGGCAACGGCCAAGCCCGGGCAGAGAACCGTGAACAACGCGGTGCACAGCAATGCCGCAGTGAATTTCAATGCACTGTCTGCCTTGAATTCCTGAGCGCGTCGAGAGCCGGAATCGGCGTCCACCCAAATATGCATCTGCCGTTTCCCCGCTTCAGGTCTTCGGGTCAGGCTTTACGTCAGCGGGCGGCGGCCCAGTGGTGTCGGTCGGCGCCGGCTCGTTTTTCTCCGCCTTGCGCAGGCGCTTTTCTTCCTGCTTTCTTTTTTTTGCCAGCTCTTTCTGCCGCTTCTCGAACTGATAGTTTGGTTTCGGCAATCTTTGGTCCTTTCAAGAAAGTATTGTTGATCGATTGCGGCTTCGGCGCACTGACGTCCCTGCCTTATCCGCCCCCTCATGCACCCCGGGCCGGCAAGTTCGCGTTCCAAGAACCTGCGCGTGCTCGACGGCAACTGTGCCATATTCTCACGAGCCTGCTCCGGATGGGGATCGAGGATCGTGCGGAACACCCCTATACGCAATGGCAGGCCGGCATCTTAGGACCGAGTGGACATGCGAAAACGGGCCAGGAGCCCGAAACTGATCAAGCCGCCAATCTGCAGCAACAGGTCCTTATAGCTGCGGGCCAAAACGGCCCAGTGAAAGCGCGTTTACGCCTCGACAGTGGTTGCCGTATCGTGAAACGTTCTGTCCAAGAGACATTTAATTCATATAGATCATATTGATATATGTTTAATCACGTTATATACATTAACTTCTGCCGAAAGGCAGCAATCCACTTTCATAGCCCGTCCGGATCGAGTCCGTTCTGGGAGAAGCCCATGAATCGCATGCCATTGTTGGCGCTGGCCGCCCTCGTTGCCATTGCGTCCGTTCCCGCCACCGCTTTTGCGCAACAAGTCCGCCTACGCATCGGCCACGACCAGCCGTCAGGAACCATGTATGACGAAGGCCATACCATGTTCCGCAAGCTGGTCGAGGAGCGCTCAAGCGGGCGCATCAAAGTGGAGGTCTTTCCCGCCGCTCAGCTCGGCTCGGAGGTCGCGATGATCGAGGGCGTGCGCATGGGCTCGCTGGATGCCAGCGTGGCCCATGTCGCCAATGCCTCCACCGTGGTACCCGAATTGGCGCTGTTCAGCGTGCCCTACCTGTTCAAGGATCGCGATCACTACGAACGCGTGCTCGGCGATCCCCGGTTCAACGATCGAATCGACGCCTTGTTTGCCGGAAAGAATCTCGGCCTCAAGGTAATCGGCTACTACTCGGCCGGGGTGCGCACGCTGTACACCCGCCGCGGACCGGCGACGACACCCGAAGCACTGAAAGGCACCAAGATCCGGGTGATGAACAACCCGGTCGAAGCCAAAGTCTGGAACGCCCTCGGCACCATCCCAACGCCGATGAATTTCGGTGAGGTCTACCAGGCCTTGCAATCGGGCGTTCTCGATGCCGCCGAGAATGCGCCTTCGGTGATAGAGACTAATCGGCACTACGAAGCCGCCCGGACCATCATCCTTACCGAGCACCAGCGTTCAATCTGCCTGGTGCTCATGAACGAAAAAAAGCTGGCTGGCCTGCCGCCGGAGTTGCAGAAGCTCGTGCTCGAGGCGGCGCGCGATGCCTCCGCCCACGAACGGCGTCGCGACGTGGAACTCAACGCCCAAGCAATCGAAAGGATGAAGGCAAAGGGAGCGCAAATCGTCATTCCCGAGCGCGCCAGGTTCGAGGCCCGCATCGCACCCATCCAGGACGAAGTCGCACAAAGCCTCAAGATGACCGACGTCCTGGAGATGATCCGCAGCCGCTCCAGGTAAAGGGGGCGCGCGCGTGGAACGCTATCTCGTCAGGCTGGAGCGGTGGCTGCTGCCGCTGCTCGCCGCGCTCCTGGGGTTCATTACCGTCGGCGTGTTCATTCAGATTATGCTGAGATATGTTTTCAGCACATCATTTCTGTGGGGCGAGGAACTGTCGCTGTTCGCCTTTATCTGGTGCATCTATCTGGGCGCTGCCATCTGCGTGCGCCGCCGCAGCCACTTCGCATTCGACTTCCTTGCCGGCCTGCTCTCCGGGCGCGCGGCTGCGCTGCAGCGACTGCTGGTCGACCTCGTCGTGACAGGGATCGCGGCAATCCTCGTCGTCGATGGCTGGACCTACGCGCAGCTCAGCATTCAACGCCTGTCGCCGGCGCTGGGCGTCACGCTGCTGGTACCCACCGTCATTATCCCGGTAAGCGGCGCGTTGATGATTCTGGCCATTGTTGCAGATGCGGTTCGTGACTTCCGCATCATCTTCAGCGGCCGCGCCCCCTGATGCATCCGCTGGCCATGCTGTTCGGGATTCTCGCCGCGGCGTTATTGTGCGGCGTGCCGATCTCCTTCGCGCTGCTGCTGTCCTCGCTGCTGGTGATCGTGGCCGCGGAACTGCCGCGCGCCGTGATGATTCAGCAGATGTTCAACGGCGTGAATGGCTTCACGCTGCTCGCGCTGCCGTTCTTCTTTCTTGCCGGAAACGTGATGAGCGCCGGGGGCATCTCGGAACGCCTGGTCAAGCTGGCGATGACGCTGGTCGGGCATCTTCGCGGCGGGCTCGCGCAGGTCAATGTGGTGGTGGGAATGTTTTTTGCCGGAATTTCCGGCAGCAGCACCGCCGAGGCGGCAGCCGTGGGCGCGGTTTTCATTCCGGCGATGAAGCGTCGCGGCTATGACGAGAAATTTGCGGTGTGCCTTACCGCCTGCAGCTCAACCATGGGTGTAGTGATTCCACCTTCGATCCTGATGGTGGTGTACGGCGCGATTTCCGGCACCTCCACCGGAGCGCTGCTGATCGGCGGGGCCGTGCCCGGCGTGCTCATGGGTCTTGCGTTGATGGTTCAGTCGCACATTTTCGCGGTGCGACACGATTTTCCACGCGAACACGCGCGGTTTCCCGGGGTGCCGGCGGTCCTGCGCAGCGCGCGCGAAAACATCTGGCCTGGCGGCGTGCCCGTCATCATCGTTGTCGGCATGATAGGCGGCGTGTTCACCCCGACCGAGGCGGCGTCAGTCGCCGCCATTTACGCGCTTTTCATTACCATGGTCGTTTATCGCAGCCTGGCCTGGAGGCAACTACCGGAAATTTTCTCCGGAACGGTGCTGCAGTTCTCGCAGGTTTTGTTCTGCGTCGCCGCCGCCACAGTATTCGGCTGGCTGCTCGCGTTTTACCGCGTGCCCGAGTTCGTCACTGATCTCATACTCGGCCTCACCGATGACTGGCGTCTGGTCATGCTCTTGATCGTGGCGCTGTTCCTCGTGCTCGGGACCTTCATGGACGCGCTGCCGGCGATCCTGATTTTCGCGCCCATCGTGCAGCCTGCGGCAAACGCAGTCGGCATCCATCCTGTACATCTGGGCGTGGTGGTGGTAATGACGCTGGCGCTCGGCCTGCTGACCCCACCTTACGGTTTATGCGCGCTGACCGCCTGCGCAGTAGCGGGCATTCCGGTCACGCGGATTCTGAAGTTGCTGTTTGTGATGATGATTGCCTTGGTCGTGGTCATATTCCTGTGTGCGCTGCTGCCCCCGATCGTACTGGTCCTGCCCCGCCTGCTGGTGCCGGCGTGGCTTTGATGAAGGGAGATCCCATGCAAGCTCTCACCGAACTCGAGACTCCGGCCGTCACGGTCCACCTCGCTATCATGGAGGACAACATTCGCCGCGTGCAGGCGCATCTTGCGCGCCACGGTATTGCCAACCGCCCGCACATCAAATCGCACAAAATTCCGGCGCTCGGCAAGATGCAGATGCAGGCGGGTGCGGTCGGCATTACCTGCCAGAAACTCGGCGAGGTCGAGGTATTCACCGACGCCGGTGTTGCCGATGACGTGCTGCTGACCTTCAACATCGTCGGTGGCGCGAAGACCGACCGACTGATGGCGCTGACCAAACGACTCAGGCGCCTGGCCGTCGTGCTCGACAACGAAGCGGTGGCCAAGGGCTTGTCTGAGGCGGGCGTGCGGCACGGCGTGGATGTGCGCTTCCTGGTTGAGTGCGACACCGGCATGGGCCGCAATGGGGTGCAGTCCCCCGACGGCGCGCTGGACCTGGCGCGCGCTGCGATGAAGCTGCCGCGCATGCAGTTCGAGGGCATCATGACCTTCCCCATCCGCCAGCCGCAGTCCTACCAGTTTTTCGAGCTAGCGCTGGCGCTGTTCAAGCGGGCCGGCATTCCCGTCCCCGTCGTTTCCGGCGGCGGCACGCCTGCCATCTTCAAGGCGCAGGAGTTCCCGATGCTCACCGAGCCCCGCGCCGGAACGTATATCTACAACGACGTGATGACGGTCGCTTCGGGCACCGCCACCTGGGACAACTGCGCGATGCGGGTGCGGGCCACGGTGGTTAGCCGCCCTACCGACACGCGCGCGGTCATCGACGCTGGCACTAAGGTGCTGACCTCGGACCAGTACACGGTCAAGGGTTACGGCCACCTGCTCGAGTACCCGGAGGCGGTGATTCCGCACCTCTCCGAGGAGCATGGCGTCATCGACCTGTCGGCCTGCCGCGAGCGACCCGCGGTCGGCGACATCGTCCACGTCGTGCCCAACCACTGCTGCGTGGTGAGCAACATGGTGGACGAAGTCTATGGCGTGCGCGGCGATCGGGTCGAAGTCACCTGGCCGGTCGCGGCGCGCGGCACCGTGCGTTAGCGCGGCTGGCAGGCGAAGACAGAACAACGCTCAACGCAGAGGACGCAGAGAAAAACCAAAATCGAGGAAAAACATCTGGGGCTAAGAGCCGGGTTGATTTCGGAGTGACCGCCAAAACCAGATTTCAACTTCGGGATGTGTAGTCCTTTTCTCCCTCTGCGTCCTCTGTGTCCTCCGCGTTAAGTGCTATTTTTTCGGTTCATTGAGCCTTGGGTACGATCACTGAGATGTGTGGGTGCCGGGGCAGGTAGCGCACCGCCACTTTATCGCCGACGGTGAACTTGCTGCCCCGCGGCAGCCGCTGCATAACGGCGATCGGATTTGCCCAACCCGTGGCGAGAAAACGGAAGTGAACCGTTACGCCCCGCAAATGCGGTGCATAGCCGATTATTTCCGCCTCCGCCGGCAGGCCTTGGCGCAGCACCATTTCGGTTTGATCGCGCCTGGCCCTCAGGATTTGCCCGACTACCCATAACAGGAAGCCGATCAGCGGCAGCGCCACGATGGCAAAGATAAGCGCGACATGCCAACTCATCGCTTTTTCTTCTTTGTTCTCGGCACCGCGCGGCTCGGGTCGCCGCCGATCTCGGCGAGCACGAACAGGCCGCCTTGGAAGATTTCGCTGCGCGGGTCGGCGCCGGACTTCTCTTTCGCCAGAACTGCGGTCGCGAAGGCTTCGGCATCATCCTGCGGGCGGTAACCGAGCCGCCCGGCATTGGAATTGTCGTACCAACTGCGCTGGTTTCGCGAGACCCCGTACACGATCTCGAAACGGATGTCCGGATGCTCGATGCCGATTTTCACCAGTTGCGCGAGATCGCGCGGGCTGATCCAGATTGAAAGCCGGCGTTTGTCCACGGGCGTGAGGTTCACGTTTCCAATGCGCATGCAAAACACCTGCATGCCGTATTTGTCGGCGTAAAGACTGCCAAGCTGTTCCCCGAATACCTTGGACAGACCATAGCGGCTGTCCGGCTTCGGGTAGACGCGATCGTCGATCTTCTGGTCGCGGCGGTAGAAACCGGTAGCGTGATTGCTGGAAGCGAACAGGACGCGCTTCACGCCGTTCACCCGCGCCGCCTCGAACGTGTTGTAGCAGCCGACTACGTTGGCGCGCAGGATCGTATCCCAGGGTCCCTCGAGCGCGAAACCTCCCAGGTGCACGATCGCATCCACACCCTCGCTCACCCTCAGCATGTCGGGCAGCCGCGCCACGTCGCCGCGGATGAAGGTCTCTCCCGGGGCGAGCTTCTTGATCGGCCGGAGGTCCGAAAGACGAAGCTCGTAGCAGCCTGCCAGCTCGCTACGCAGATGCGTACCGACGTCGCCCGCCGCCCCGGTAAGAAGGATGGTTTTCACCTGTCTGAGGCCCAAGGGAATCTTTGCATCAGTCTCACGACCGCGTCTCGGGACCTTAATAGGGTTGCTTCAGCCGGCCGCTGCGGCCGCCAACTTGCCGCCACCGAAGCTCATCTGCGCCGCCATCTTCCCGCCGCGTGTGGCTCTCACCGCACAGTATTTGAATTCCGGGATCTTTCCGAAGGGGTCGAGCGCCGGATTGGTCAGCAGATTCGCAGCCGCCTCGTAGTAGCAGAACGGGATGAATACCGCGCCAGCAGGCGTGCCGTCGTCGGCGCGGGCATAAAGCGCGATCCTGCCCCGCCGCGATTCCACCGTGACGATGCCTCCTGGCCGAATACCCAGACTCGCCAGATCCAGTGGATGAAAAGAGGCCACCGGATCCGGTTCGATCGTATCGAGCACGGAAGCGCGGCGGGTCATCGCCCCAGTGTGCCAATGTTCGAGTTGCCGCCCGGTGATGAGCACCAAAGGGTATTGCGCGTCGGGACGCTCTGCGGCAGGAATAATGTCCGCCGGCACGAACTTGCCGCGCCCGGTCGGCGTCGGAAAGCGATCGGTGAAGACCACGGCCTCGCCACGGTCGCCTTCGCGTTCACAGGGGTAAGTCACCGAACTCTCGCGCTCCAGCCGTTCCCAGGTGATGCCGGCGATCGAGTGCATCGCGCGGCGCATTTCGTCGAACACCGCTGCCACGCCGCTTTCCGGCCCTTCGTAGTGCCAGTTCAGCCCGAGCCGCCTCGCCATTTCCTGAATGATCCACAGGTCCTGGCGCGCCTCGCCAGGCAGATCGAGCGCGCGCCGCCCAAGCTGCACCATGCGATCGGTATTGGTCACGGTGCCGGTCTTTTCCGGCCAGGCAGATGCCGGCAGGACGACGTCGGCGAGATACGCAGTCTCAGTGAGGAAAATATCCTGCACCACCAGCCAGTCGAGGGCAGCCAGCGCTTCGCGCGCGTGATCGAGGTCCGGATCGGACATCGCCGGGTTTTCACCCATGATGTACATGCCACGGATCTCGCGCTTCCTGGCGGCGTTCATGATCTCGACCACCGTCAGCCCCGGCCTGGAATCGAGCACCACGCCCCACAGTTTCTCGTACTGCCCGCGGAACTCGGCATTATCCACGCGGTGGTAGTCCGGATACATCATCGGAATCAATCCCGCGTCGGATGCACCTTGCACGTTGTTCTGCCCGCGCAGCGGATGCAGCCCGGTGCCTGGGCGGCCGACCTGCCCGGTCATCAGCGCCAGCGCGATCAGGCAGCGCGCGTTGTCCGTGCCATGCACGTGCTGGGAGATGCCCATTCCCCAGAAAATCATCGAAGCCTTCGAGCTTGCGTACAGCCGTGCCACCTCTCTGATGATTTGCGCCGGCACCCCGCACACGGGCGCCATCTGTTCCGGGCTGTAACCCTCGACGTTCTTCTTCAGGTCGTCGTAACCGATGGTGCGGCTGGCGATAAAAGCTTCGTTCACCAGACCCTCGTGCACGATGACGTGCATCATGGCATTGAGCAGCGCCACATCGGTGTCGGGCTTGAACTGCAGGAAATGCGTCGCATGGCGCGTGAGATCCGAGCGGCGCGGGTCGGCGACGATAAGCTTGACCCCCATCTTCGCAGCATTCTTGAACCAGGTCGCTGCAACGGGATGGTTCACGGTGGGATTGGCGCCGATGATGATGACCACTTCGGCGTTCATGCAGTCGGATACCTGGTTGGATACTGCGCCCGAGCCGATTCCCTCCAGCAGCGCCGCGACCGATGAGGCGTGGCACAGGCGCGTGCAATGATCGACGTTGTTGGAACCGAATCCGGTGCGCACCAATTTCTGGAACAGATAGGCCTCTTCGTTGCTGCCCTTGGCCGAGCCGAACCCCGCCAGCGAACGTTTGCCGTGAGTATCGCGAATCTCGCGCAGTCGGCCAGCCGCCAGATCGAGAGCCTCGTCCCAACTCGCCTCGCGGAAGACCTCGTGCCAGCGTTCCGGGTCCACCACAAAGTTCTTGCTCTTCGGTACCTCGGGCCTGCGCACCAGCGGCTTGGTCAGTCGCTGGCGGTTATGCACGTAATCGAAACCGTAACGCCCTTTCACGCACAGCCGGCCATGGTTGGCCGGGCCGTCGCGGCCGGTGACCTGAAGGATGCGCTCGCCCTTGACTTGGTAGGTAAGCTGGCAGCCGACGCCGCAGTACGGGCACACCGAATCGATTTTCCTGTCTGCTACCTCCATGCCCACGCCATGCGCCGGCATCAGTGCGCCGGTGGGACAGGCCTGGACACATTCGCCGCAGGCCACGCAAGTCGAAGCGCCCATGGCGTCGTCGAAATCGAACACGATCCGTGATTCATGCCCGCGGAAGGCGTAACCGATCACGTCGTTGACCTGCTCTTCGCGGCAGGCACGCACGCAACGAGTGCACTGGATGCAGGCATCGAGATTGACCGCGATCGCGGGATGCGACAAGTCCGCCTTGGGCTGGTGGCGCCGTGCAAAGCGCGGCTTCCCTACCTTTAGATTGTGCGCCCAGAGATCGAGTTCGGAGTCCGGCGAATACTTTTTCTCCGGCATGTCGGAAAGCAGAAGTTCCACAATCATCTTCTGCGCCGCCACTGCCCGTGCATTCTTCGACTCGACTTCCATACCAGCGGTCGGCGCGCGGCAGCACGACGGCGCCAGCACCCTCTCGCCCTTGATCTCCACCATGCAGGCGCGGCAGTTGCCGTCGGCACGATAACCGGGCTGATAGCACAGATGCGGAATGTCCACGCCGTAGCGTTGCGCCGCCAGGAGAATAGTCTCGCCCGGCGCGGCGTGGATCTCCGTGCCGTCGAGCCTGAACGCGATCATCTCGCTACGTTGATTCATTTGCCGGCCCCAGACCCTTGAAACCTTTGACGCAAAGGCGCGAAGGCGCAAAGAAAATCCAGAATATGGAGTCCTTCGAGAACTTCAATCTGCCACCATCAACATGCGCATATGCGATTTGAACAAGAAATCACGTCTGTGCCCTTCTTTGCGTCTTTGCGCCTTTGCGTCAACTGTTCTTGATTTCGTGAGAAAAATACTTGATCACGCAGCGAACGGGATTCGGCGCGGCCTGTCCCAGGCCGCAGATCGACGCATCCGCCATCGCCTGCGACAGCTCTTCCAGCAGTTGCGTGTCCCAGTTGTTCGTGCGCATCAACTGCAGCGCCTTGGCCGTGCCGACGCGGCAGGGAGTGCATTGGCCGCAGGATTCGTCGGCGAAAAACGCCATCAGATTACGTGCGGCGTCAGTCGCGCGATCCCGATCCGACAGAATCACTATCGCCGCGGAACCGATGAAGCAGCCGTACTCGTGCAGCGTGTCGAAGTCGAGCGGAAGGTCGCCCATCGAAGCCGGCAGGATGCCCCCAGACGCCCCGCCCGGCAGATAGGCGTAGAACGCATGTCCCGGAGCCATTTCACCGCAGTACTCTGCAATCAACTCCTTTACTGTAATCCCGGCGGGCGCCAGATGCACGCCCGGCTTCGCCACGCGTCCGCTCACCGAGAACGAGCGCAGGCCTTTGCGGCCGCGGCGTCCCTGGGAGGCAAACCACTCCGCGCCCTTTTCCAGAATGTCGCGCACCCAGTAGAGCGTTTCCATGTTGTGCTCGAGCGTCGGGCGCCCGAACAGACCGACCTGCGCCACGTAGGGCGGGCGCAGCCGGGGCATGCCGCGTTTGCCTTCGATCGATTCGATCATGGCCGACTCTTCGCCACAGATGTAGGCGCCGGCGCCGCGGCGCAGATGGATCGGCGGCAGCGCGCAGGGCGGCGCCTTTTTGAGCGCGGCGATTTCCTTTTCCAGAATTTCGCGGCAGCCGGCGTATGCGTCGCGCAGATAAATGTAAGATTCCGCACAGCCTGTAGCCCAAGCTGCGATCAGCATGCCCTCCAGAAAACGGTGCGGATCGCGCTCGAGATACCACCGATCCTTGAACGTGCCTGGCTCGCCTTCATCGATGTTGACCGCGAGCAACCGCGGCGCGAGCTCGGCCCAGACGATGCGCCACTTGCGTCCGGCCGGAAATCCGGCCCCCCCGAGTCCGCGTAGACCGGAATGCTCCATGGTCTTGAGCACGTCCTCACGGTCGAGCTTGCCGCCCAGGCACTTAGCCAGCGCGGCGTAACCACCGGCCAGGCGATACGCCTGATATCCAATGTGGCGCGTCGGCGGACAGCGCGTCTTTGCACCGCCCACGGCGGCTTTGACCGCCTCTAGAGTCGCGTTCGGCAAAGGATTCTGTCCGACCACCGCGACCGGCGCCGTTTCGCAGCGCCCGACGCAGGGCGCGGGAACCACGCGGACTTCTTGGCCAAGGTTCCCGGAAAGGCCTGCCAGCAGTTTCTTCGCGCCGGCCAGTTCGCAGGACAGCGAATCGCACACACGCACCGTGAGTCGCGGCGGCGCGGCCTGTCCTTCCTTGACGATGTCGAAGTGGTGGTAGAAGCTCGCGACCTCGAATACCTCCGCTTGGGACAAGCGCATTTCCTGCGCAAGGGCAGCGAGGTGCGCTGACGAAAGCTGCCGGTAGCGGTCCTGAATCTTGTGCAGGTGCTCGATGAGCAGGTCACGGCGGCGCGGCTCATTTCCAAGCAGGGTGCGGATTTCCTGCAATGCGCCCGGCCGTGTCTGGCGCCCCTTGGGCGTGCCCCTGCCTCTGCGCCTTGCGGACTCCGGCCTGGATTTCTGTCTGTTGACTGTATCGCTCATCTCTTCATGTGAATGGGTCAGCAGCTGCTGGTGCGACGCGCGGCCCTCTTGATCACGGGTGGTCTGTCAGCGGAACAAAACCAGAGCCTTTGCCACGGTATTCCACACACCCCACGCCAGCGGGATGCCTACGAACAGCCAGAATATCGCCACCAGAGCGCGACTGCTGCCGCGGCCGCTGACTACGGCTGTGTCGCCGCCGACCGCACCTGCACCAGCGGCGTCCTGGGCCAGCTTGCGTTCGGCGGCAAGCTCCTCCCCGGTCATGAACCACTTTTGCGACACCGGCCGCACCAGCAGGTTGCAGATGAATCCGCCGACCAGAAGTCCGGCGAGCACGTACATCGTCGTATCGTAGGCGTGGCTCTTGGGAACGCCGGCCTTGATCTGAAAATCGTTGATGTAATTGACCAGCACCGGACCGAGTACTCCGGCTACCGACCACGCAGTCAGCAGGCGGCCGTGGATGGCACCCACCATCTGCGTTCCGAACATATCTGCGAGGTAGGCGGGAATAGTGGCGAAACCGCCGCCGTACATGGTCAGGATGAAGCAGAAGATGCCGACAAACAACGCAACGTTGCCGGAGTGCCCTGCCATTGGCGCGTAGGCGTACAGCAGGAACCCCAACGCGAAAAAGGTAAAGTAACTCGCCTTGCGCCCGATGTAATCGGAGAAGGATGCCCAGATTATCCGGCCGGCAATGTTGAAAAGGCTGAGCAGCCCGGTAAAGCCGGCGGCGATCGCGGCAATCAGTCCGAGCTGCTCCGGGTTCAACTGATCGAATTTGAAATCGATGCCAATCAGCTTTCCGCCAAAAATTTCCTGCAACATCGGTGAAGCCATGCCGATGACACCGATTCCCGCCGACACGTTCAGGCAGAGAATGCCCCACAGCAGCCAGAACTGTGGCGTCTTGTGTGCGACCCTCAGATGCACATGCCCGGTGGTGATCATCGCATTGCTCGACTGCGACGTCGGCGGGTTCCAGCCCGCTGGCTTCAAGCCGACAGGCGGCACGCGATACGCCAGCGCCCCCACCATCATGAACACGAAATTGATGGCTCCTATGGTCAGGAATGTCTCCCACACGCCCACGGATTCCGGGGTCGCGTAGAATTTCATCAGCCGGTCTGCCAGCGGCGAGCCGATCATCGCGCCCCCGCCGAAACCCATGATTGCCATCCCCGTGGCCATGCCGCGCCGGTCGGGGAACCACTTGATCAACGTGGAGACCGGCGAAATATAACCCAGGCCAAGGCCGACGCCACCGATGATTCCAGAGCCCAGCCACATCAGCCAGAGCTGATGCGTATAAACGCCCATCGCCGACAGGACCAGGCCGCCGCACCAGCACAGGGCCGAAACCACGCCCGCCATGCGGGGGCCGGCGCGCTCGAGCCACCCACCCCACACCGCGGCGGACGAGCCGAGAAACACGAAGAACAATGTGTACATCCATCCCAGGATCGGCTTGTCCCAGTCGCAGCTCGTGGTGAACAGCTTCTCGATCCATGTCATGTCCGGCGGGCACGCGATCGCCGCCGTGAGGCCGAGCGCCTTGGTAAGCGGCAGCCAGAATACGGAAAAACCGTACGCCATGCCGATGCAAAGGTGGATGCACAAAGCGGCGGGCGGTACCAGCCACCGATTGAACCCCGGTTTCGCGATGGTGCGTCCCTTGGACAGGAATTTGAGCACCTGTGACTCCTCCCTCGTTATGGCTGCGCCCGGCAATGCCCGGGATTCTTGTGGTCCGCGATTGTATCTGCAACACCCGAACGATCTCCCCTGCCTGTATTCGAGGGGCAGCGCGGGAAGAGTGCGTGTGGTAATCCATTGATCCTGATATGGACAGTTTGGTAAACGCACCCAGCAGCGCGCATCCGATCAAGCCGTCCTTTCGCTTCAGCGTGGAAATTCGTAACGAACGCGGCAAGACAGAATCCACGTCAATCGTCGGCGATAACTCCTGACGCATTATGTGGACAAGCCCGAATTGTCACAGCCGCAGGCTGTCGTACGATAA
>JBQTIV010000051.1:0-64381 GCA_052387775.1 Betaproteobacteria bacterium | reverse complement strand
GAAGGCGAGCCGGAATGGGTGAGCTGGAAGAAGTCCTGGCCCGGCACCTGGTACGGCGTGCGCCGTTTCTTCAACTGGCTCGAAACCAAAAGCTACAAGATGCACATCCGCGTGCTGCTCTCCAAGTACCGCGCCTACACCCCGTGCGCCGCCTGTAACGGCACGCGGCAGAAAGCGGATGCCTTGTTATGGCGGCTGGGGACGCAGGAAGATGCCAATGGCGCGTTGTCTACGGGGAAGCGCTTCATGCCGCGCGGCACGAAGTGGAGCGATGCGCAGCTCGCCGCGCTGCCTGGCTTGACGGTGCACGACTTGGTGCTGCTGCCGATCGACAAGTCGCGGGCATTCTTCGCTTCGCTGCATCTCCCCACCCCGTTGGACGAGGCCACGGATCAGTTGCTCGGAGAAATCCGCGCACGCTTCGCCTATCTCCACCGGGTCGGTCTCGGCTATCTGACGCTGGACCGCCAGTCGCGCACGCTCTCGGGCGGCGAAGTCCAGCGCATCAATCTCACCACCGCACTTGGCACCTCGCTTACCAATACGCTGTTTGTGCTGGACGAGCCGTCGATCGGCCTGCATCCGCGCGACATGGGCCGGGTGATAGGCGTGATGCAAAAGTTGCGCGATGCCGGCAATTCGCTGGTGGTGGTGGAGCACGATCCGCAGATCATGCTCGAGGCCGATCGCATCCTCGACATCGGCCCCGGGCCGGGCGAACGCGGCGGTGAAGTAGTGTTCTTCGGCACGCCGTCCGCACTCGCGCGCAACACCAAGTCGCTGACCGGCGATTATCTCTGCGGACGCAAGCGCGCCGACGCGGGCATCGAGCGCTCACCGGTCGATTCCAAAACTGCAAGGCTCGAAATACTCGGTGCCGCCGAACACAATCTCAAGCACATCGACGTCGCGATTCCGCTCAATCGCCTGGTTTGTATCACCGGAGTGAGCGGCTCCGGCAAGTCCACGCTGATTCAGGACGTGCTTTATGCGGCGCTCCTGAAGCGCAAGGGCAAGCCCACCGAGCCGCCCGGAGCGCACCGGGAGCTCCGCGGGCACGAGCGCATTGCCGAAGTGGTGATGGTGGACCAGACCCCGATCGGGCGCACCACGCGCTCCAACCCGGCGAGCTACGTGGGCGCCTGGGATCCAATCCGCGATCTTTTCGCCAAGGAGCCTGCGGCAAAAGAGCGTGGCTATACCCCCGGCACTTTCAGCTTCAACTCCGGCAACGGCCGCTGCCCGACCTGTGGTGGCAATGGCTTCGAACACGTGGAGATGCAGTTCCTTTCCGACGTGTACCTGCGCTGTCCCGACTGCGACGGCAAGCGTTTCCGCGCCGAAGTGCTGGAACTGACTGTCAACGGCAAGTCGATCGCCGACGTGCTGGATATGACCGTGTCGGAAGCGGCCATGTTTTTCGCCGATCGCCCGGAGGTTATCGCGCGCTTGCAGCCGCTGGTGGATGTGGGCCTGGAGTACGTCAAACTCGGCCAGCCCGTACCGACCCTGTCCGGTGGCGAAGCGCAGCGCCTCAAGCTTGCCGGCCACCTCGCCAGAGCAGGCGGTTTTCCCGCCTCTCGCCTCACGCCTCACGCCTCGCCGAAAGGTTCCCTGTTTCTTTTTGACGAACCCACCACCGGCCTGCACTTCGATGATGTGGCGAAACTTTTGCAGGCGCTGCGCAAGCTGCTGGCGGCCGGCCATTCGCTGGTGGTCATCGAGCACAACCTCGACGTGATCCGCGCCTCCGACTGGATCGTGGACCTCGGCCCCGAGGGCGGCGACGCCGGCGGGGAGATCGTCGCCACAGGCACGCCGCAACAAGTTGCGGCGTGCGTTACCTCACATACAGGAGGAGCTCTGCGCGAATACGAAACGTCGCTGGTGCCCTCCCTTGCCCCGACGCAAGCCGAGCCGAGGGCGAATGCGCAGGCTACTCGTTACTCATCACTCAACACTCATCATTGTGTTCACGTGCGCGGTGCACGAGAACACAACTTGAAGAACATCGATCTGTCGATCCCGCGCGAGCGCTTCACGGTGGTAACCGGTGTGTCGGGCAGCGGCAAGTCCACGCTGGCTTTCGACATCGTCTTCGCCGAAGGCCAGCGCCGCTATTTGGAATCTTTGAACGCCTATGCCCGCCAATTCGTGCAGCCGGCCTCGCGTCCGGACGTGGATTCGGTGCGCGGCATTCCGCCCACAGTGGCGATCGAGCAGCGAACCAGTCGTGGCGGGAGCAAGAGCACGGTGGGCACGCTAACCGAGATCCATCATTTCCTGCGCCTGCTATTTGTGAAACTGGGCGTGCAGCATTGCCCTGACTGCAAGGTGCCGATCGAACCGCAAAGCGAGCAGGCCATCGCCGCGCGACTGCTGCGTGAGTACCGGGGGGGGCGCATTGGCCTGCTTGCGCCGCTGGTGGTGAACCGCAAGGGCGTCTACACGGAATTGGCAAAATGGGCCCGTGGCAAGGGCCATTCCTACCTGCGTGTGGATCGCGAGTTCCTGCCGGTGAGCCCGTTCCCGCGCATCGACCGTTTCAAGGAGCACGTCATCGAATTGCCGGTGGCGGACCTCGAAGTCCGGCCGGGAAACGAGAACTTGCTGCGAGAGGCGCTCAAGCGCGCGCTCGAATACGGCAAGGGTGTCGTACACGTCATCGCGCCCGTGGACCGAATCATGAAGGACGAAGCAATGGTCGAGCAGGTGTTCTCGACCAGGCGCGCCTGTCCTTCCTGCGGACGCAGCTTTCCCGAACTCGATCCGAGATTATTTTCCTATAACTCGAAGCACGGCTGGTGCCCGGATTGTTACGGCACCGGATTGCAGATTGCCGACGTCGGTTGGGACGAGGAGCGTACCCGCACCGGCGCCGAGGACCATGTCCTCGATTCGTGGATTGAATGGCTGGAAGTGGACGAGCCCTGTCCGCAATGCGAGGGCAAGCGTCTGAACCGCGAGGCACTCGCGGTACTGTGGCGGGATCGTTCAATCGCCGATTATGGCGCGCAGCCGGTCGCCGGACTCGCGAAGTTGTTCGCTGACCTCGAGTTGGCCGGACGCGAGCGGGAAATCGCGCGCGACCTGCTGGCGGAACTCGGCAGCCGTCTCGGTTTCCTCGCGGAAGTCGGGCTCGATTATCTGACACTCGATCGTTCTGCGCCGACACTGTCCGGGGGCGAAGCGCAACGCATTCGGCTCGCAGCACAGCTTGGCTCGAACCTTCGCGGCGTGTGTTACATCCTCGACGAGCCCACCATCGGCCTGCATGCGCGCGATAACCGCATCCTGCTCGATACGCTGGAGAAGCTGGAACGCAAGGGCAACACGCTACTGGTCGTCGAGCACGACGAAGAAACGATACGTCGCGCGCATCACCTGGTCGACCTCGGCCCGGGCGCCGGCCGGCTCGGCGGCCATGTCGTGGCGGAGGGCACGATCGCCGATCTCGTGAAGGCGCCGGAATCGGTAACTGGCCGCTTTCTCGCGCAGCCGCTGCGCCATCCGCTCGTGGAACGACGCGAGACCACGCCCAGGCATCCGGCATTGGAGATAGCCGGCGCGCATTTGCACAATCTCAGGAATATCGACGTGCGCATACCGCTGGCACGGCTCACTTGTGTAACCGGTGTGTCCGGCAGCGGCAAATCGACCCTGGCGCACGACGTGCTGTACGCGAACCTGCAACGCCTCGTTGGGGCGCGCCACGGCTCGCTGCAACGGAAATCGGCAGGCAAAAGGCAAAAGCCGAAAGCAGAGAAAAGCAACTCATCACTCGTCACTCGTCACTCGTCACTGGATTTGATCGGCTGTCGATCCATTGGGAGCGCCGACCAAATCGCTCGGGTGCTGGAAGTGGACCAGGCGCCGATCGGCAAGACGCCGCGTTCCTGCCCGGCGACGTATGTCGGGTTCTGGGACGCGATCCGCAAACTGTTCGCAGCGACCACGGAAGCGCGCATGCGTGGCTATGCGCCAACCCGGTTCTCGTTCAACACGGCGGGCGGGCGCTGCGAGGGTTGCGAAGGGCAGGGGTTGAGGAAAATAGAAATGAGCTTTCTTCCGGACGTAAAGGTGTCCTGCGAAGTCTGCGGCGGCCGGCGATTCAACCAGGAGACGCTGGCCGTGCGCTTCAAGGGCAAATCCATTGGCGACGTGCTGATGATGAACGTGGACGAGGCGGTTGAATTTTTCTCCGCACACGCCTCGATCCATCATGCGTTGCGGCTGCTGCAGGACGTGGGACTGGGCTATCTCACCGTCGGCCAGCAGAGCCCGACCCTATCGGGTGGCGAAGCGCAAAGGATCAAGCTCGTCACCGAGCTCGCGAAGGTGCGCCTGGGTGTAGAGCCTGCCACCGGCGAGAAGTCGGGGCCGGAAACGCCTCTCGCCTCACGCCTCTCGCCTCGCGCCTTGCGCACGCTTTACGTGCTCGATGAACCCACCGTCGGACTGCACATGGCGGACGTGGAAAAACTCATCCGTGTGCTGCACCGGCTGGTGGATGCCGGAAATACAGTCGTGGTGATCGAGCATAACCTCGATGTGATGGCCGATGCCAACTGGATCGTCGATCTCGGCCCCGAGGGCGGAGACGGCGGCGGCCGCATCGTGGCGCAGGGCCCACCGGAAACTGTTGCGAAGGCACAGACTCATACGGGAAAAGTGCTGAAGGAATTTATGCGGAACCGGGGCGCTTGAATGCGAAAACCCCTGCTCCGCCACCGCACTCAGCGGTCAAAAACGTTCCTGACACCTTACCCTTTCGCGCTGCCTAGTCCGGAAGCCCGTTCAGCAGATACATGGTGGTGAGGACCTCGCCCGGCTTGCCGAGCTTGCCGAACCAGCGGTCGTAGATCTGTGCGATCTGACCGGAACGGTAGAGGCGAGCGAGTACGGTGTTTACAGCCTGGCGGAAGTCCTGGTCATTCTTTCTCAGCATCAGGCCATAGGGTTCGTACGACAGGTTCTTGTCGCCGAGCCGAACCTTCAGCGACTGCGAAACGGCTACCGCCAGCCCGATCAGCACCGTCTGGTCGGAAGCGTAGGCATCGGCCGTGCCCTTATTGAGACCCTCGAGTCCCTCAAGGTGACTGTGTACCAGGATGATCTCCGCGCTGATGAAGCTCTTCTCGAGGGCCAGCTTCAGTGCCCCCACGGTCGTGGTGTTCGGAATGACCGCGATTTTCTTACCAGCGAGGTCCGACAACGTTCGGTAGGGAGAGCTGTCGCGCACCAGGAAGTTGGCGCCGTCCACCCACGTCATCAGACTGAAGTCCACTTCCTTCTGGCGCGAGAGCGTGTTGGTCGTGATTCCGCACTCGAGGTCGATGGCGCCGCGCTTGACCGCATCGAAACGCGTTTCCAGGGTGACCGGCACCCACTGCACGTCGAGTTTCGGCAGCCCGAGCTGCTCCTTGATGCCGGTCGCGGCGCGCAGGCACAGGTCGGGAGAATAGCCCAGGGGCTTGCCTTGTGCGTCGACAAAGGAAAATGGGATCGACTGTGACAGGTAGCCGAGCTTGATGACGCCACCGTCCTTGATCGTCTTCAACGTGCCGGTGAGGTCGGCAGCCGGCACGGGGGCACTCAGCAACAGTGCAGCAATCGCAACAGCAGAGAGGATACGCACGATGGTCTCCTGGGGTGGTATGGGCTGGGGCCGCGCAGTTGCGCGGGGTGCTCTTTTTTTCCCGGGCGGAGCATACCACACCCTCCTCCCGTTACAGCCCGCCCCTTTAATTGCGCTTGTGACTTCGTTTTACGTTTGCAAGAAACAAGACCCCTTGAACTTGCTCCCGCTAACGCTGATCCCGCGCGTGCGGGGACGCGAGAAGGAAGAGGGGGGTGGGCTGGGCGGGTGTCAAGCAACAGCCACTCGTTCCTGACACCTTTTTCTGGCCCACGCGGCCCCGAAACAAAGCGTGGTCTATTCTCCAGCCTTATTTCACGCTGACGGTCACCTTGTTGATCTTGCCGGTGAAGGCGTTGTTGCCCTGCTGGTAGTCGGTGGAAACGTTGGTCTCGCCGTCCACGCCGACGTCCGCGCCTTCATCCGCCGAGAACATGAAGGGCTGCGTTTTAGGGATGTATCCTTCGGCGGCCTTCTCGCCATCGATGCTCAGGATCGACTTGCCGCCTGTGCCCGGCTTCGCCGCGTCGGGGATGAACTCGTAGGAGATCGTGTGCTTCCCGGGTGCAAGCGCTGTGGCGCTCGCGATGTTGGTGCGCTCGATGGCGAACCAGTTATATTCGTGGTGCACGTTGCCGTCCTTCATGTAGAGGACCCATCCGCCGAAGTAACCGGCTTGGGCGAGGATCACGCCTTGCGACTTTGCGTTCTTCACCTCCACCTCGGCGGTGATGGTGTGGTGCACCCCTTTCACGTTGATGAAGGCGTTTTCCAGCAGGCCCGTCATGCCAGGGTAGACCGTCAGCGTCTTGCGTCCGCCCAACAGGTCGGGACGGCCGGCGATGGCCGGGTTGAAGCGCTCGGCGCGACGATCGTCGATCGGCAGCACGTTGTTCCTGGCGGCTTCCTTCATGAACAGTTCCTGCAGTTCCTTGAGCTTGGCAGGATTCTGTTGCGCCAGGTCGTTCGCCTGGCTGAAGTCCTCGTTCACGTTGTAGAGCTCCCACACGTCGTCCTTCAGCGGCGGATTCTTCGCGGCCATGTCCCAAGGGACGGAATGCCGGGTGCAGGCGATCCAACCATCATGGTAGATGCCGCGGTTGCCGAACATCTCGAAGTACTGTGTCTTGCGCCGATCGGCGGCCTTGGCGTTGTCGGCCGAGTACAGCATCGAGACGCCGTCCATCGGCCGTTGCTTGATACCGCTCACGACCTTGGGCCGCGGCAGTTTTGCGGCCTCCAGTACGGTGGGGGCCACGTCGACCACGTGATGGAACTGGCTGCGGATCTGTCCCTTGGCCTTGATGCCCTTGGGCCAGTGCAGCACCATGCCGTTGCGCGTGCCGCCGAAGTGGCTGGCCACCTGCTTGGTCCACTGGAAAGGCGTGTTGCCCGCCCAGGCCCAGCCGATGGCGAAGTGCGGAAACGTCGTGGCATCGCCCCACGATTCGATGTGATCCATCATCTGTTCGGCTTTGCCGATGATTCCGTTCAGCGCCATCATCTCGTTGTAGGTGCCTTCCGGCCCGCCTTCAGCGCTGGCGCCGTTGTCACCCACGATGTAGAAGAAGATCGTGTTGTCCAACTCGCCGATCGCATCCAACTGCGCCACCAGCCGTCCCACTTCATGGTCGGTGTGCTCGGCGAAACCGGCGAAGGTTTCCATCTGGCGCTCGAACAGCCTCTTCTGCTCAGCGCTCATGTCATCCCAGGCGGGAATTTCCTTGGGCCGGGTTGTGAGCTGTGCGTCGGCCGGGATCACGCCGAGCTTCTTCTGACGGGCGAAAGTTTCCTCGCGCAACTTGTCCCAGCCGCCGCCAAACTGCCCCTTGTACTTGGCGATCCACTCCTTGGGCGCGTGGTGCGGAGCATGCGTGGCACCGGTGGCGAAATACATGTAGAAAGGCTTGCCCGGCGTGAGGGCCTGCTGGGCGCTGACCCAATTGATCGCCTGATCGGTCATGTCCACCGTGAAGTGGTAATCAGGGCTTTGCTTGTGCTCGACGCGCACCGTGCCGTCGTAGATGGCCGGCGCCCACTGGTTGGTCTCGCCGCCGATGAAACCGTAGAACTTGTCGAATCCCGAGCCCGTGGGCCAGCGGTCGTACGGACCGGAGACCGAGACCTCCCAGGGCGGCGTCTCGTGGTACTTGCCGAAGGCGGCGGTGCTGTAGCCGTTCTGGCGAAGAATCTCGGCCAGGGTTGCGATGGTCCGTGGGCGCACGCCGGTGTTGCCGGGAAAGGCGGTCGCGAGTTCCATGATCGCACCGGCGTTGTTGGCATGGTGGTTGTGGCCGGTTAGCAGGGCCGTACGGGTCGGACTGCAGAGCGCCGTGGTGTGGAAGCGGTTGTACTTGAGACCGCCGCCCGCCAGCTTCTCCAGCGTGGGCATGTGGATCGGCCCGCCGAAGGCGCTGCTGTGGCCAAAGCCGATGTCGTCGATCAGCACAACCACGACGTTGGGCGCGCCTTGCGGCGCTTTCACCTCGAAGCGGGCTGGCGCCTTTGCATTGCGCGCGTCCAGTGTGGTGATCGACTTGAACTTCGGCTCTGCGATCGGCAGCACCGTGCGATCAAGTCGGGTATCCGCGGCCAGCGCAGTAGTATTGAGCAACAGAGCAGCAATTGCGACAGCAGAAAGGATACGCACGATGGTCTCCTGGGGTGGTATGGGCTGGGGCCGCGCAGTTGTGCAGGGCGCTCTTTTTTTCCCGGGCGGAGCATACCACACGCTCTTCCCGCGAAAGCTGTGCGTAGGAAATGGTGGGTGTCTCCTGGCAGGTGGATTGGGCGCGCTTCTCACACTACCAAATACCCGCCGTGTCCTGCCTGCGCTCAAGTGGTGCGGTTAGATATTGAATCCACCCACCTTTTCCATGGCGCGTTCCCGTTCTGCCTGGATCTGCGACCGGAGCGGCCTGCCTCCCTTCGCTCTATGCGTTGATCGCGCAGCCTTTGGACGCAGGCGAGACAGGCGGGCTAGGACACGTTGGCGAGCTGCGACTTGATCAGCCGCAAATGCAGCAGCGTGTCCTGATCTTTAGTTCTGGCGAGCGCCTCGTCGATCCTCTTGTACAGTTCCGCGACGGCGGCGCGCAGAATCCCGCGGTATTCGCTCAGCGCGTCGGCGCCGCTGCTGAACTGCTGGCCAATGGAGGCGATCTCGGAATCGAAGGATCGAGTGGTGCTTAGGTTCGACTTGGACTTGCGCACGCTGCCGGAGTCCACGCGTTCGTTGTCGAGGTTGGCGCTGTCGATGTTGGCGCTCTGGGAGGGTTCGTCGATCGTTCCGGTAGCCGTCAGTACGACCGTCACGTAGCTGCGCTGCACTTGCCGGCGATAGGGGCTGACAACCGGAGATTTCATGCCCAGCTCGCTGAACAGGCCCTCGTTGAGATCGTACAGCAGTTCCAGTCCCGTGTAGCGGCCCATGCCCACGCTGCTGGCTTCCAGCATGCGCTGAAACACTGCCGAATTGATAAGACGGCGCAGCAGAGCTACGTTCGATCCCTGCAGCGGGTCGGCGCCGCCCGATGGTGTGATGCGGCGTAGTACGCCAGGATCGAGCAAGGCTTTGGGCTCGACGAATGCGCGCTCGAGCAGGAACTTTACCGCCTCCCGCTGGCGAACGGGTTCAACGGGAGCGAATGGCGCCTTGCCGCGGCCCGCCTGGTAACGGATCTCTTCCACGCCGCCGACGATCCCGGAGACGTAGACCAGCTCGCTATGGCGCTGTTGCATCAGCGCTTCGTACATCTCGCTCAACTTGTCGTATCCCTCGCCAGTGCGCGTCGTGGCCGGAACGATGAAGGACATGACGCGGTCAATGTTGCGCAGGCCCAGATCGCCTGCCGCTATGGGGTCGGCTCCCAGCGCGCTTGTAGACACCGTGGGGTCAATCTCTGCCGCCTCATCTTCGCCGCCGAAGCGAAGCAACGGATTGCTCACCTGGCGTCCGGCAATTTCGTCGAGCCGTGCGTGCTCCTCGTCGGGCGTCATGTCCTCCGGGAAGACCTTGTAGCCCCACTCGATGGCAAAGTAGTCATAGGGTCCGAACTTCGGCAGCAGGCCGGCTCCGTCGCCTGGTTGCGCGACGTAGTTGAAGCGGGCGTAGCTCATCGTGGAGGCCGAAGTGCCCCAGAGGTTCGTCCACTGCGGATCGCGCAGTTGCTTCACGGTGACGGCAGAACTGGCCTTGAAGTTGTGGCGCAGTCCCAGCGCGTGCCCGATCTCGTGTCGGAGTACGTAGCGCAGCAATTCGCCCATCAGCTCGGTCGGCAACGGCAGCTTCTGCGCGCGTGGATCGAGCGGACTGGCCTGGGTGAAGTACCAGGTCTCCAGCAGCTTGAGCACGTCGTGCCACAACAGCGTGTGCGAGGAGATCACCTCGCCGCTGCGCGGATCGACTACGGCGGCGCCCAGGGCATTGCGCCGCCCGCTCGGCGTCCAGCGGATCACGTTATGGCGCACATCATCCGGGTCCCAGGAAGGGTCCTCGGACTCACTGGGCGCATTTCGCGCGACGATCGCGCCCTTGAAGCCGACTTGCGCGAATACGCCTTGCCAGTCTTCGACGGCCTGCTTGATGTACGGGCGCCACACCTCAGGCACTCCGCGGCCGATGTAGAACACGATCGGCTTCACGGGGTCCGAGAGCAGTGCCTTGGGGTCCTTCTTCTCCAGCCGGTAGCGCTGGATGAATCCGCGCTCGATGCCGCCGAAGTCGCCTGTGCCGTAGTCCTGGAACCTCGTGGCGAAGTAGCCCACGCGCGGATCCCAGAACCGGGGCCGCATCGGCTGCTCCGGAAGCAGATAGATGTTGGTGTAGAACAAAAAGCCCATGGATGCGGTTACCGACTCCTGCCTTTTTTCCACATCTCTCAGCAGCTCATCGCGGTCGGCGACCCAGGTCTGGTAGAAGCGGATGCCGATGTTGTCGGGAAACGCCTTTACCCCCTCTATAAACGAGCGCTCAGGATCGACGTCGCGTACGCCGAAGTGCTTCATGAACCCGAGTGCGAACCCGCTCGGGGGTGAGGTGAACAGTTGCGTCACGTCGATCACCGCATCGCCCCCGGAGCCGCGGCCGACGATGTTGAACACTTTCACGATGCTGGGCAGCGAGGTTGCTGCCACGGCGCGCTCGATGCCCGGCGCGCGGGCCGACGCAATCTCGTAATCGACGACCACCAGGCCCACTTTGTTGCCGCGGCGGAGCCAGCGGACAACCCGGTTGTCCACGAGCGTCCCCGGTGCAATGAACTCGGAACTGCCGGACAAGCCCGCGAACTCGGTGTTGAGCAGCATGTCCCGCTTGTACATCCGGTCGGGGATCTCGAGCAGCAGGCGATCACAGACCAGGTGTACCGTGAACAGACCTTCATGGGTCACGATCCGATCGTCAGACCCGGGTTTACAACCCGCCAGATCGCGCAGGTCGACGGACTCGGCCGCTGAAGACAGTCCGGGCAATACCGCTAGTGCAAGGGTGAAGAACGCGCGCTTGAACATGTCTGAGATCTCGCACTGGTTATTTGCTTATCGAAGAACCGGCCGGGCAAAGACCAAGTCCGCGTCAATGCGTAGTCCATGTACCGAAGCCTCCGGCCCATGCTGTGAACATCATCGTTTCCGGCGTGGTGCACCGCGCGCAGATGATAACCGAAACGCACCTCGGACGGCGAGGCTTGCTCGGGCAGAATCCAACTCTTTACCGGTTGTAGGCTCGTCGCATACAATCGCCCCCCACCGACAACGAATGACACAAGAACGACATGGAAAAAGGGGAAACTGTGTCAGAGGTTGAATCGAATTCATTTCAATATCAATAAGGAACGACAGCCATGAAAACGGCATTCAAGAACCTGGCGCTGGTCTTCGGTCTGATGCTGCTGGGACTGGCGGCCGCGCAGGCCGCCGGCAAGAAACCGAACATTCTCGTCATCTGGGGCGATGACATCGGCGGCTTCAACATCAGTGCCTACAACATGGGGATGATGGGATACGAGACGCCAAACATCGATCGCATCGCCAAGGAAGGCGCGCTGTTCACCGACTGGTACGGGCAGCAAAGCTGCACCGCAGGACGCGCGGCATTCATCACCGGACAGTCGCCCATCCGCACCGGCCTGACCAAGGTCGGCCTGCCGGGCGCCCCCGAAGGCATGAAGAAGGAAGACCCGACCATCGCTACGCTGCTCAAGGCCCAGGGCTACATGACGGGCCAGTTCGGCAAGAACCACCTCGGCGACCGCGACGAGATGCTGCCGACGGCACACGGCTTCGACGAGTTCTTCGGAAATCTTTACCACTTGAACGCGGAGGAGGAGCCGGAGCATCCCGACTATCCGAAGAACCCGGCGTTCAAAAAGAAGTTCGGTCCGCGCGGCGTCATCCACAGCTTCGCCGATGGCCGAATCACGGATACCGGCCCGCTGACGAAAAAGCGCATGGAGACGGTCGACGAGGAAGTCACTGCCAAGGCGCTGGACTTCATGGAGCGCGCCAAAAAAGCGGACAAGCCGTTCTTCCTCTGGTGGAACTCCACGCGCATGCACATCTTCACGCACCTGAAGAAGGAGTCGGCGGGCAAGACCGGCCGCGGGATTTACGCGGATGGGATGGTCGAGCATGACGCCCACGTCGGCCAGGTGCTTGCCAAGCTCAAGGATCTGGGCCTCGATGGAAACACCATCGTGATGTATTCCACGGACAACGGAGCGGAATCCATGTCCTGGCCTGACGGCGGCACGACCATGTTCCGCGGCGAGAAGAACACGAACTGGGAAGGCGGCTATCGCGTGCCGACCCTTATCAAGTGGCCCGGCGTCATCAAACCCGGCACGGTGATCAACGACATCGCGGCGCACGAGGACATGCTCACTACCCTCGTGGCCGCGGCGGGCGATACGACCGCGAAGCAAGACCTGCGCAAGGGCCGCAAAATCGGCGACATGAGCTACAAGGTGCACCTGGATGGCTACGACCTGGCCCCGGCGCTCCTGGGCAAGGCCGAGTGGCCGCGCAAGGAGTTTATTTACTGGACCGACGACGGCAGTGTTGCCGCGCTGCGTTACGACGATTGGAAGGTCACCTTCCTCAGGCAGAACGCGCACGGTCTCCGTGTCTGGATTGAGCCTTTCGAGAAGCTGCGTGCGCCTCTGCTGGGCAATCTGCGTAGCGATCCATTCGAGCGCGCCGAATATGAGGGCTATGGCTACAACCAGTGGTTCGCTGAACACATGTTTCTGTTCGCGCCTGCCGGCGCATTTGTCGGGCAGTGGCTGCAAAGCTTCCGCGAGTTCCCGCCGCGCCAGAAGCCCGGCAGCTTCAACCTCGACCACGTGATGGAAGCGGTGACCAAGCCGCACGTCGGCGGCAACTGACGTCGCGCAATAGGAAACACTGGCTCAGCCCATCAGGCCGCACTCGTCACACTGGCGGGCGCGGCTTTTTGTCGTATTCATCGTGAGGAATGCCGATTCGCCGCTCCAAACGGACTTCAAAACGTGCTCTATGCGCCGGCCAAATCTGATTTCGCCGAGCGCTGGCCGCCGCCAGACATCGAGAAGGTTGAGTGAGGACTGGGGATGCGAGAAACGAGATACGAGTTCCCGGACGCGGGACGCGTGCCGTGAATCTCGCATCCCCAGTCGCGAATCACAGGCGCGATAGGCGGCGGCGCGCTACTCGACACGCATCCATATGTCAATGCCCCGTCGTAATCCTGGGATGCGGCAAATTGAGTGTTCCAGTTCGGCCAAATGAAAGGATCAGGGTCGATTTATCCTGTTTGTCGGGCGGATAGCCGATTGGACCAAGGTCCAGATGAACGAACAGCGAACGCGCCGAAAAAGGAGGCGGGAGGAGACCGGGCAAGCAGGCGCGAGGTTGGCCTGCCCGAGAGTGACATTCCGCTCCCTGTGCTCGCTTTCAATGTCGGCATGGAAATCGGCCAGTTGCTGTTTATTGCCTCCCTGCTGACGGCGATGGCCGCATTGCGCAATTCGCTTCAATGGCTGCCGGTATGGCATGGCGCGTACTGGTGTACGCAATTGGAACAGCTGCGTAGTACCCAAAAGATCGGACGCGTTGCCGGATTTGTTTTGATATGATTCGGCCTTGCCGGATATCTGCCGGCCAACGCCCGCGTGCCTTGATCGACTGGCGACCGGGCAGACCGAATCGGAGGAAATCATGACACGAATGCTCAAAGGAATCTGGCTTGCCGCCCTGGCGCTGTCGATGCAGTCCGCTTTGGCTGAAGAGGGCGGCGGCCCCTGGGAGAAATGGAGTGTCAGCCTCGGCGGCTTTGCCGCAGATCTTGGCGCCGACTTGCGCATTGGCACCCCTGGGGTGGGCGCCGAATTTGATCTCGACGAGGCCCTGGGCATGGACAGCTCCCAAGCCGTGTTCCGGTTCGATGGTGCCTACCGGTTTGGCTCGAGTCGCCGGCATCGCGTGGACTTTACCTGGTTTGACCTCTCCCGCGACGCCACCAAGACCCTGAACCGGAATATCGATATTGATGGCACGACTTACCCGGTCGGCGCGACGGTGAACAGCGAATTCGACCTGGCCTTCTACAATGTGCGCTACAGCTATTCCTTTCTACAGGATGATCGCGTCGATTTTGCCGGGTCGGTCGGCCTTCATATAACGGATATCGGGCTGGCGGTCACGTCGGCGGGCATAGGCACCGCAGGTGACGCCGTCACCGCACCGCTGCCCGTAGTCGGCGCGCGACTCGACGTGGCGTTGACGGAAAAGTGGTATGTACGATCGTCGCTCGAGTTCATGTATCTCGAGTTCGACGATTTCAGGGGCCAGATCAGCGATGCGCTTCTTGCCGCCGAGTATCGCGCCTGGAAGAACTTTGCCATTGGTGCCGGACTCAATGCCGTGCGCTTGGCGGTCGAGTCGGACAGCGATTCCTCGGGCGTGAACTTCGAAGGCGACCTCAATATCGACTTTGCCGGACTGATGCTCTACGGAAAACTGATGTTTTGAGCACTTTCAAGCGATGAGACTGTAATCTCGAACAGGCGCAGGCGGCTTTCCACCCCAGGCGAGCCATCGAGATCCAAGCGGTGAAGATTCACAGGAAGACAAAATCATTCAATTGAATCCGGGAGCCGGCAGGCTTGATGTCGTTGCGGCGTGTGTGGGGCTCTCCGCGTTTGCTTCCAGCGTCCTTGCGGCCGAGGATGGCGAGCCGCGATGGCAGTTCGAATTCACCCCCTATCTATTTGCCGCAGGGCTGGACGGCACTACCGGAGCGCGTCAAAAAGGTTCCTGGCACCTTTTCCTTCGTCGACAGCTTCGTCTGCAATAAGGACTTCGGCCCGGACAGGGTCGCCATCGCCGGCAAGGCCACGAAGCTCAATCGTCACACAAGAGCTGAAGTCCAATCTATAATGCGCGCGCCGTAAATCGTGAGTAGACCTGATCACCTGTGTCTCCAACTGTTTCCCGCGTACTGGGAGGGTGCTCGAATCACGAATTACAGTTCACGAATCACGTCTTAACATAACCGAAGGGAGAACCTGAAATGAAGCTCGCTAAAGCCGTACTTTTTGCCGTTGTGACCCTGTTTGCGCTGCCTGTGGCCGCGCAGACCGACTCCGACATGGAGATCCTCGCGCAGAAGATCAAGGCCGACAAGAAACTGGTTGTCGCGGCCAATATGGAGTTGACAGATAACGAAGCGAAGGGCTTCTGGCCGGTGTACGAGGCCTACCAGGAGGAACTGCAGGGCATCAACCAGCGGCTTCTCGGGACGGTCGTGAGCTACGCGGACGCCTACAACAAGGGGCCGGTGTCCGACGAAACCGCGAAAAAACTGATCAACGAGGCGATCGCCATCGAGGATGCGGAAGTGAAGCTCAAGCGCACCTACATGCCGAAGCTGGAAAAAGTAATCCCGGGCATGAAGGTGGCGCGCTACATGCAGATCGAGAACAAGATCCGCGCGATCATCAGGTACGAGCTGGCGGCGCAAATTCCGCTCGTGGAATAATTCGCCAGCCGTTTTCGGTGAATCAAAAAGCGTCGAGGAGCCGGTACAGGCGCGAATACCCGGTTACCGACGACAGCGCCGAAGAAGCTCGACTGAATCCTTATCGGGCACTGAAGTGACGCAATCCACGCCCGTGCCACGAGTTATGCCGGCGTATGATCAGATCGCCCCGTGGCGGACGGTGAACCCACGCTGATGGTGCCTGTTTTCCGGTCGGCGGGCAGCGGAATGGCGCGGAACCTGACGCGCACTGCGGTCCTGTGGCTGGCAGCGGTCGTAGTGGTGGCGGTGACCGGCTGGGGTGCGGCTGCGATCTATTTCGGCGACTCGCACACGGGTCCGCTGCAAACGCTGTTAGCGGGCGCCTTCGGGCTCGCCGGCGTTGCCACGATCTTCGGTATGTTGCGCCTGCGATGGCGCGGCCGTCTCCTGGGCGCATTTCTCGCGCTTTTCGCGGTGCTGCTTTTGTGGTGGAACACCATGGAGCCCTCCAACGACCGCAACTGGCAACCGGAGGTCGCGGTGCTGTCGTATGCCACCATCGACGGCGACCGGGTCAAAGTGCACAACATCCGCAACTTCGACTACCGGACCGAAACCGATTTCACGTCCGCGTACTACGACAAGACCTTCGACCTGCGCAAGCTGGAAGGGGTGGACGTGGTGGCCAGCTACTGGATGGGGCCGGCGATCGCGCATGTTTTCCTGAGTTTCGCCTTTACCGGCGGCGACCATCTGGCCATTTCCATCGAGGCGCGCAAAGCGAAAGACGAAGGCTATTCGACAATCAAGGGATTCTTCCGGCAATATGAACTCTACTACGTGGTGGCCGATGAGCGTGATGTCATCCGGCTGCGCACTAATTACCGTCGTGATCCGCCGGAGGACGTTTATCTGTTCCGTGCACATGGCCCCGTCGCTAACGGCCGGCGGCTATTCCTTGAATACATGGACAAGCTCAATTCGTTGAAGACCCGCCCCGAGTTCTACAACAGCCTGACCACCAACTGCACCACCAACATCTGGACGAACACCCGCGTCAATCCGGAGCATCTGCCCTTCAACTGGAAGGTGCTGGTGAGTGGCCATGTGCCGGAGTACCTCTATGAGCAAGGGCGGCTCGAAACCGGTGGCCTGCCTTTCCCCGATCTCCAACGGCGCGCTCATATCAATGCCCGCGCGCAGCCGGCGAACAATGCGGCTGATTTCTCTGCTCGAATCCGCGCGGGACTTCCGGAGCCAAAGACACCTGCTTTGCCATAGAATCAGTGAGGCCTCTTTCGACAGACGGCGTGCGCACGACGCAAGCCCTTGCGGCATGAGTATTTCTTTGCGATTGATATCGGCAATAGGTGCAGGCCATATTAATCATTGGACAACGGTGCTTTCGGCCCTGGCGCTGTCCGTCCTGTTCCTGTTGCCGGAACCGGCTGCAAAGGCGGCAGAAGAATCCGCCGCCACCGCGCGGCCACGCATCGGCCTCGTGCTGGGCGGCGGCGGTGCGCGCGGGGCCGCCCACGTCGGCGTGTTGAAGGTGTTGGAAGAATTGCGCATCCCGGTCGACTACATCGCTGGGACCAGCATGGGTTCAATCGTTGGCGGCCTCTACGCGTCGGGCATGAACGCGCAGGAGATCGAACGGGAAATGCTGGCGATGGACTGGGACGACCTGTTTGTGGATTATCCCAGCCGCGCGGACCGGTCGTTTCGCCGCAAGCGTGACGACGACAATTATGCATTCAAGGTCAAGCCGGGTTTCAACCATGGCAAGATCGAGATCCCGCTGGCTTATATTCGTGGACAGAAATTCGACCTCGCGCTCAACCGGCTCACTCTCCCCGTTGTCGATGTCAGGGACTTTGATCGTTTGCCAATCCCCTACCGGGCGGTGGCAGCGGATCTGGAAACCGGCAAGGAGGTGCTTGTCGCTTCCGGCAGCCTGGCCAAGGCGATGCGCGCGAGCATGGCGGTGCCTGCCGCGTTCGATCCGGTCGAGATCGACGGCCGCCTGCTGGTCGACGGCGGCATTGTCAACAACGTGCCGGTGAGCGTGGCGCGTGCCATGGGTGCCGAAGTGTTTATTGTGGTGGATGTTGGCAGCGGACTCTTCAAACGGGAGGACATCACCAGCGCGCTGAGCGTTACCGGCCAACTCGCTAACTACCTGTTCACCCTGAACACCGAGGAACAACTGAAGACCTTGAGCTCGCGGGATGTGCTCATGCGACCGGGGCTCGGTGATATCGGCGGCGGCAGCTTTAATCGCGCTGCCGAAGCCATCCCGGCCGGCGAGGCGAGCGCACGGGCGGCGCTTGAGGCCTTGCAGCGGTATTCGCTTGACCCCGAGCAATACGCGCGACACCTTGCGGCGCGCGGCCAACGACGGCCGGCTACACCGGTTATCGACTTCGTTCGCGTAGAAAATCAATCCCGGGTAAGCGACGCCGTCATAGCCGAGCGCATTTCGGCCAAACCGGGCCAGCCGTTGGATGTGAAGCAACTCGAACAGGACATCGGCACGATCTACGGGCTGGAAATCTTCGAGTCCGTGCGCTACGACATAGTGCGTGAGGACGAGAAGTCCAGTCTGGTGATCAGTGCGAAGGAGAAGAGCTGGGGTCCGGGTTACCTGCAGTTCGGGCTCGCTACTTCGAATAATATGCAAGGCGACTCGACGTTCCGGTTGGGCGTGCTGCATACGCTCACCGAGATCAATGAACTGAACGGCGAGTGGCGTACGGGCCTGCAACTCGGCGACGAACCGGTCTTCTTCACCGAGATCCACCAGCCGCTCGATGCATTGTCGCGTTATTTCGTGGCCGGCAAGGTCCTCGCCGGAAAACAGAACGTGAACACGTTCGACGATGCCGGAAACATGATTTCTCGCTACCAGGTGAGCGCCTCGGGGCTCGAACTGGGATTCGGCCGCGAATTTGGCACCTGGGGCGAGGGACGGCTCGGTTATCGCCGGGCAAGCGGCACGGCGGAAATCAGTATTGGTGCACCGGCCCCTGACGTTGACGTGGACCGTGGCGAGCTCTTTCTACGATTGTCGGACGACAAGCTCGACAGCCTCTATTTTCCCCGCACTGGCCATTTAGGCAACGTCGAATACCGCTCAGACCGCGAACAGTATGGCGCCCGTAGTGACTACGACCAATTGCAATTTGCTTATGTTCACGCGCTTTCGTGGGGAGCGAACACGATCATCGGTAGGCTCGGGGGCGCGTCTACAGTTGACGGCGTGGCGCCGGTGGAGGGACTGTTCAGGCTCGGCGGTTTATTCGACCTGTCGGGGCTGCAAGACCAGCAGTTGTCGGGCCAGAACGCCGGGCTGATAGAGTTGATTTACATGCGCCGTCTTTTCAACGTTCAGTTTTTCAAGACCTACGCCGGGGTCAGCCTCGAACAGGGCAACGTTTGGCAGAAGAAAGACGATATCTCTTTCGACAACAGCATCACTGCGGGCAGTCTGTTCCTGGGCTTCGACACGCCGATCGGCCCGCTCTACGTAGGTTATGGCCGCACGCAGAATGATGATCAAAGCGCGTACATTTATCTCGGCCCAAAATTCACCTTCTAAGTTGGCAACCCCGAGGGGTCAAAAAGGTTCCTGACAACTTAACCCTTTACCACTCAAGCATGTGCGACGAATGAGCTACACTACGGGCAACTATCAGGAGGACGAACAACCATGAGTCGGTACATCTTCGCTGTCGTCCTGACACTGGCGCTGCTCGCCGGTTGCGCGACCCCGCAAAAGCCCGCTGGGCGGATGGAGGATGTCGTGGAAGCGCGTCTGACGGTCACTGCAATCGATTCGTCTGCGCGCCTGGTAACGCTGAAGGACGAGTATGGCAAGGAGATCGTCGTCAAGGCGGACAAGGCCGTGAAGAACCTCGGGCAAGTGAAGGTCGGCGACGAGGTAGTCATCTCCTATACCGAAGCGCTGGCATGGCAGGTAAAGCCAGCGGGCAAAGGGGCGCCAGCTGTCAGCACCGAGGAAGGAATCACCTCTGCGAAGCCCGGCGACAAACCCGCCGGAACGGCCAGCCAGTCGGTGATGCTGACGGTCACCATCACCGCGATCGATCTGGCCAATGGCACCGTGACCCTGACCGGGCCGCAGGGGAACTCGCGCACGATCAAGGCCCGCGATCCGGCAAATCTGAAGAAGGTGCAGGTGGGCGATCTTGTCGATATCACCTACACCGAGGCACTGGCGATCTCAGTAAGGCCCGTCGACAAGAAGTAGACGCTGGGCCCGCCAGCCCATCCCGTGGCGAATCTGCTTCATGCGAGCCGGCCTGATGTCTGAACGATCGCTGTGGTCTGGCTCGTTAAAGCGTTCCATCGTGTAGATCTCCGCACAGATGGTTCTTCTGCTCCCGGCCGGCGAATCCTCCGCGTCGGTGTATCCGGAGCACCGTGACATCGCCATCCTCGTTGTCCACGACCTCGATCCGCAGCGGCGCGCCTCTCCGCGGTCCTAGAACGCGGTCGACAGACTCAGGGCTCCGAATGTTTCCCGAATTTGCCCATGGAACTGCGTGGTGCGGAATACTTGGGCGTAGGCGAGGCGGGTGCGGCCCAACATCGCGCTGATCCCCGCCCGAAGTTCGCCGACGAACGCGTGTTTATCGACGCTGTGACTTTCCTTGAAGGTGTTGCCGTCGAGAAAAATGCTGTGCGCAACGGCCCGGCCTTCGAGTCCGAGGAACAGGTGCCAACGCGTTTCGGGCGTGGGCTTGTAGTAGTCCGAGCCCGGTGGACCCGGACGCAGAGAGCGCGGGCCCAAGGCGGTCGGAAGATTCCGTCCGAAGCGAAGCGTGGCACCACCGGCGGCGTAGGTGTAGACGTTGCCCAGCGCCGCTCCGACGTGGGGCGAGACGTCTACGCTGTAGCGACTTCCAGCCTCGCCGATCCCGGTCTCGTACAGGCTGCTCCACACGCGGTCGAAATAGACGTTGAGCGTGGGCTCGTCGTCCAGTTGATTGTCCCATCCCCTCGCTTCAATGGACCCGGTGATATTGTGGGCCGCCAGCTGCGTCTGCTTTCCTGATGCACTCGGGCCGACGATGCCGACTTGCAGCTCGAAACTGTCGAGGATGCGGCGCCCATGCTGAAGGCGCAACTCCGGCTCGATTCCGAAACCCGCATACAGGTACCCGGCATACGGCTCATCGGCCGTGATCAGCTCGGTCTCGGAGATGTCAATTGGCGTGAAGATCGTCTGGCCCAGCGAATAAGTGGCGCGCAAATCACCTTCAAAGAGCGACAACGCGCGCACCGACGACTCCAGCGGGTGGGATGGCCCCATGGGCGTCGCGTAGGCGATGCGCAGGCCGGATGTGTAGTTCCGGTCCGTTCCGGCAAATAAGTCGTTTTCGATCTGCAGCGCAAGCACGCCTCGGGGCGGCTCCGGCTCCGCCGCCATGGCAGTGACAAAACCCGCTGTGGTCAGCGCCAGCAACGCCGCTCCCACCGCCGTTCGCATCCTCCAAGCCTCGGTCATGCATTACTCTTGTTCTGAATTCGATCCGTTATCGTCGCGGCTTAGTTGGCGGCGATGAGTTTGGCGAAGGGCGACGGGTCAGAGAGGCTTACCGCGCTCGACCCGAGGCAGGATACGCGATCGCGAAGGGAAAAGGTGTCAGGAAAGGTTGGCACTTGGGCGCCGGCACTGTCCGTGTGGATCATTACCGCGATGCCGAACTCGCGCCCCCGCGGCGCCGGGCATGTTGCAACGCATGCGCCGGCTAGAACTCCGCCCCGAGCGACAGAATCGCGACCCGATCCGCGCTGTCCTCAGGATTGAAGACATACAGCCCGAATGTCAAATTGTCGGAGATGAATTGGGCGAAACCGCCGCGCTGTATATCGCGATCGCTGTCATAGGCGCGCGTGCGCTGGCCGACGATGCCGAAGCGCAGCCACTCCAGCGGACTGAAGCCCAGTTCGCTCCACGCGTAGGTGAAGCTGTCATCCTCGACCTCGGTGTCGTGCAGGTACTCGGCTTCCGTATAGAAATCGACAACGCCATACGCCAGGCTTGCCTCCAACCCTGGCGCGATACCCTGCGTCGCGCCGAACACCGCGCCCAGGATCGGCGTCAACTCATAGGTCAGCTTTGCGCCACCCGAGAACTTCCAGCCGACGAATAGCGACCCGGTATCTTGCGCCTCGTAGTTGTAGCGCGCCTCGAGATGCAGCGACCCGCGCTCGGCCGTGGTGATGGCGAGCAGGAAATTGTCGTCATCGGGAGGGAAATAATACATGCCGGTCGCGGAATAGGCCCAGTCGGTTGTCTGGGCCGGCAAAGGCGGTGACGCTGTATCTCCGCTGTCCGCTGCGGCGCAGGCCAGTAAGGGCACGAGCAGTGCGGCCGCAATGGCGGCGCCAGGCAGCCGTACCCTCATCCCCCGAGCACCATGGTGGCAGCCACCAGGACCACTCCGATCGCGACCATCGCCAAGCCGAAGCGCCAGGGGACGCCGCCGGAATAGCGCCCGAGCGTATAGCCGGACGCGAACAGCGTCACCAGCGCGACCGCATTGGACACACGCATCGCCAGGGCGGTCTCACTGAACAGCATGAACGGGATCACGACCGGAAAGGTCGTGAGGACGACGAGAAGGAACACGCCAAGGGCGCCGGCGTAATCGTTCCGGCCGAGGCGCCCGTGCGCGGGTGGCTCGGGCAACGCGGCGAGGCGCCGGCGCATGTCCTCCAGACCCTCGACGCTGATAACGGTGCCGAGATGCCCGGGCAAGGCGTCGGCCAAAATGGCGTGCGCCTCGCGCGCGGCCGCAGCGCTGCGGATACGGCGCATCAGCGTGAAATTACGCGTCCGCTCCGTCAGCGTGCTTACGAGGTACATGACAGCATCGACCAGCCCCCACGCGAGGTTGCAGCCGAGCGCGGCGAACATCATGGTGCGGATTTCCTCGCGCGCCGCGGTCGCTGCGCTCAGCGAGCCGGTGAACGTCAACGCCATGATCAGGCCAAAGATGATCTCCGACACGCGGTCGATCGGATCCAGCACCGGTGCGCGCTTTTCACTTTCCATCTCCGACATGCAATCCTCCTCAATGACGCACTTCCGTCCGTCGCCACATTGCGGGTCAAGGTGCTAGCCAGGGTTCGCGATGTCCGGCATGAAGTAGAACATGAGGGCGATGATCAGATAGACGGTGATGAGTTGCACGCCCTTGTACCAGTTGGAGCGCCCGTCGCCGCATACCACGGCGCCGATCAGGACCGCCATCATGAGCGCGCCGACCTCGGCGCGCCCGAACGACAGTTCGAGTGGTTGCGGCGCGATGAAATAGCTCGCCAGCACCAGCATTGGCGCGACGAAAAGGGCGATCTGAATCGAGCTGCCTAGCGCGATGCCAATCGTCATGTCCACCCGGTTCTTGAGCCCCATCACGATGGCCGAGCCGCTTTCGGCCGCGCCGCCGACAATCGCCACGAACACAATGCCGATGAACACCTGCGTCATGCCGAGCGCGGTTCCGGTGCCCTCGGCCGCACCCACCAGGATCTCGCTCATCCACGCCGCCAGCAGCGAGGCGCCCACGAGACTCCCGACCGCACGCGGCACGCTCCAGTGTGCGCCCTCGGCTTTCTTTCCTTGCTGGCCGCCCTTGGCGGCGAAGGTGCCCGGATGGGTCTTCAGCATGAACACGAGATAGAGTGCATAGGCGATGAGCAACACGATAGCCAGTCCCACGTTCAGCAGCGTCTCCTGGCGGATCGTCTCCTCGGGCGCGAAGAAGCGGCTGAATGCGCTTGGCACCGCGAGGCTCACGACGGCGATCAGCATCATCGAACTGTAAACCCGCGCAGCCGCCGGGTTGTAGTCCTGGTCGCGGTAACGCAAGCCGCCGAGCAAGAAGGCGACACCGAGGGCGAGCAGGATGTTCGCCAGGATCGCGCCGACGAGCGAGGCACGCACCATGTCGAGCAGGCCCGCCTTAAGCGCGACAAAGGCGATGATGAGCTCCGGAGCATTGCCGAAGGTGGCGTTGAGCAAGCCGCCGACAGCATCTCCCGTGCGCGTGGCGATCTGCTCGGTGGCGTGCACGATGAGGCTCGCGATCGGAACGATCGCAGCCGCCGCCGAAAAGAACACATACGGGGCCGGCACACCGGCGTGCTCAAGTGCAAGCGAAATCGGTATGAAGACGAACAGCCAATTTATTGAAGGCTTGATCCGCATCGAAATGCCCTTTGTCGTCTCAGGGGCGCGGGAAGTCGTAATTCACGATGAAGCGAAAATCGTTGATTTCCGGATCGCCGCCGCCACGCTGGCTGACATTGGCATAACGCAGTCGGAACGACATGCCCCGCAATGAGCCACCCTTATCCGGGACCCATTGCAGATTGAGATCGACCTCGTCTTCGTTGTAGGCGGGGGCTTCGACCCCGGAGCCGTGAACCCAAAGCGCATAGGCGCTGGTGCCTTTAAGTCCATGGCGAGAGAAATCGTATGCCGCTTTGAGCATTACCGCCGACTCGCCGGCACGGAAGAAGTCCTGCACCTGCACACTCGTGTAGCCCGGATAGCCGCTCCACGGATTGCGCATAGTGGCGCCGTCCGCGGTATCGGTGTAGGCCAGGGTCAACAGCGCCGCACCCAAATCAAGGTCAGCTTTGACACCCCATTGGTGGGTGGAAAAGGCTGTCCCCGTTAGCAAATCGTCGCCAGTGCTCTGCTGGTCCGAGAACTGTGCAGCCAATTTCAATTTGGTTCCTTCACTCAGCGACGGCACATACTTGGCCTCCGTGTAGAAGATATTGATGATGTCGTCGGAGTAGTAGTTGGCCGCGCCTATCGTGAATTCCTTTTTCAAATAATTGGCGCCCGCGACATATACGCCGCGTTCCACGCTGGCACCGGCGTCGACGGACATCGAGACAAATTCATCGGAATTGCGTTCCTTGATTTTCGTGATGTAGCCGCCGCCATACCGCCACTCGGGGGCGCCGTCTTTGCCGCCCGACTTTCCGTAAAGGCTCACTCCCTCGAAGGTATTCGGTGTCATTCGGGTGTCGTTCTTGTTGATGTACGGGGTGTTGTACTCTTTACGGCCAAAGGCCCCGGCGAGTCGATCGGTAAATTTGAATTCACCGTAAATCTGCCCGAGCACGGTGTAGCCTTCCTGCCCGGGTGTCAACAGCAAGGTGCCGTCGCGGTCATCCGGCGCATACAGCGGCTGCGACGTATAGGCGACGGCACCGGCGCGGAATACATCGGCCAGATAGCCGGATTGGTACGAAAGCGAACCGCCGAGCGCCCAAGCCTCACTATTACTATCGTCGTACTTGTCGCGGTTGAAATAAAAAGTCCGCAGTTGGGCGCTGATTTTGGAATCATCGAAGAACGGAAACTTCTTTTCCGGCTCGACCGGCGCCGGAACCAGGGTTTGCTCGGGTTCCGGGTTGGCAAGATCGACCTGGTCCATGGGTGTGGCGCCCTGCTCAACCGAATTCGTAGTCAGCGACTGGCCAAGCGCCAATGGCGCGCCGCCGACCAGCAACAGGAGACTCGCCATCGTCATAGACCACCCCACCGCGACGCGCGGTACAGATCGGAGAGATCGCCCTTCAAAAGTGGAGTCCGAGGTCATGAGAGTTCTCCTTGATTTGAGCATTCAATCACCGCCAAAGACGGCGGCGCGAAACACGACCCGGCGCAGCATCGGGCCGCGTTCACTTTCCGATCGTCATCAACGCCACGAGGACCGGTCCCCAGGCTGTCAGCAGAATGTTGCCGATGGCATAGGGCACGGTGTAGCCGAGCGCGGGAACGCTGCTCTGGGCCTCGTCCTGGACGGCGCGCATGGCGGCGGTGATTGTCCCGGCTCCGGCACAGGCGCCGAGAACGATGAGCGGGTTCATCCTCAGAACGTAGCGGCCGAAAAGGATCCCGATGGTGTGCGGCAGCAGGGCGGACACCAGCCCCACGAAAAGCAGGCTCGCCCCGGTCGTCTTCAGCCCGGAGATGAAGCTCGGACCGGCGGTCAGGCCGACCACGCCGATGAAGACGCACAGGCCGACGGTATCGAACACCCAGATCGCAGGCTCCGGGATGCGGCCGAAGAACGGGTACGCCGACCGAAGCCAGCCGAAGACCAGTCCCATCACCAGGGCTCCCCCGCTCGCAGTGAGCGTGAGGGGTACGCTCCAGACCGTGACCGAGAGCAGGCCGACGAAACCGCCGAGCACGATTCCGGTCCCGACGAAGACCATGTCCGTCATCGAGGTCGGGCGATCGGGGTAACCGATTTCCTTCGCCACCCGCTCGACGTCGGGCTCGGTACCGACCAGCCGCATGACGTCGCCTCGATCGATGCGCGTGTGGCGCGCCACGGGCATGTCCTGCCCGGTCCGCGTGAGCTTGCGCAGGAACACTCCGCGGGCGAAGTCGAGCGCCGCAATTTCCGCCAAGGTTTTTCCGACGATGCTCCTACGGGTGACTACCACGTCCAGCGATTCGACCGGAACGTCGAGTAGAGCACGATCCGTGACTTCGAGCCCGATTTTTTCCCCACGCTCGGTGTGGAACTCCTGCCGGCCGGAAACGGCGACTACATCGTTCTTTCGAACGACCAAATCGGGTGTCGACTCGAGAATCTGGCCGTCTCGGCGCACCCGTACTACGAACACACGCAGGTCCCTGGATCGTGCCTCCAGTTCCGACACCGTCTTGTCCACCAGCATCGGGTTGGTAACCAGGTAGGCGCGGATATCGAAATGTCGGGCGCCGGATAGGACATTCGTGCCCGCAGCCTCGGCGCCCGCCTCGCCTTCGGCTCGCGTTCGTGCGGCTTCTTCGCGGAGGTTGACGCCCATGAGCTTCGGGCCGATCTTCGGAATGAACCAAACCAGCACGGCCGTTCCGACCAGGTAGGTCACGGCATAGGCCACCGGAATGTTGTTCACCAGCGCGGCCTTCTCCGTATCCTCAATCGCCAGCCGCTGAATCGCTTCACCCGCGGTGCCAATCACCGTGGACTCCGAGAACGCCCCTGCCAGGAGCCCGGCGGCCGTCCCAATGTCGTAGCCGAGAAGCTTTGCGAACCCGAACGCCGTGAGCAGGCACGAGACGCATACGACGACGGTGAGCGCCACCTGTGGTAGCGCGTCGCCCTTCAACCCGCGGAAGAATTGCGGTCCCACCTTGTAGCCGGTGGTGAAGAGGAACAGGTCGAAAAAGACCGTCTTCACGATCGCCGGGACCTTGATGTCGAGTTGCCCGATCAGGACCCCGGCCAGGAGCGTACCGACGACGATTCCGAGGCTGAAGCTGCCGAATTTGACGCGACCGATCAGGAAGCCGATCGCGAGGGTGAGGAATATCGCCAGTTCCGGATTCTGTTGCAGCGCCCGTACAAAATAGTCCATGCCCGTGCTGCCTTGGTCAATTCGAAATCACAATCGCGACGTAGCGGAACACTGTCCGCCGCCAAATGTTTTTCAGGGTTCCCTCCTTGGCCAGCTCAATGTGCCAACACCATGGCGACGTAGCCGAAAACCGTAAGCAAGACGCCCGATACCGCGTAGGCCACCGGGAAACCGATCCATGGCACCGTGCTGTTGATTTCCTTGGCCGCCTCGCGGCACGGCCCCGAGTGGCTGCGCGCACCGGCCACTGCACCCATCAGCACCGCCGGGTTGGTCTTGAACATGTGGTAGCCGATCGCCCACACGATGAACGGCGGGATTGTGCAGGCGATAAACCCGACCAGGAAAATCTTTACCGCGATGGCACCGGTCAGTGACTCCAGCAGGGTCGCGCCCGAGTTGAGCCCGACGATCGCCACGAACACGACCAGGCCGAGATCCTCCAGCACGTTTCGCGCTGCGTTTGGCGTGCTGCCGAAGAAGCGCAACCGCGAGGAGATCGACGCGACGATGATGCCGGAGACCAGCAGGCCGCCGGCGTTGCCGAGCCCGACGCTGCTGCCAAAGGCCGGGAACTGGATCATGCCGATCAGGAAGCCCAGGATCATGCCGGCCGAGAGCGTCAGCAGATCGGTGGCGCTGCTCTGGCGCGCGATGATGCCCATCATTTCGGCGGCCCGCTGCACTGCAGATTTCAGACCAACAACAAACAGCACGTCGCGTTTCTGCAATTTTGTTTCCAGACCGACCGGGATCGGCACCCCGCCGCGCTCGATCTTCTGCAGATGGACCTGGCCGGCGATCTCGGAATCGCGGTACGACTTGAGTGTGCGCCCGATCGCCTCACTATTGGTGACCAGGATCTCGGCTTGGTCGAGCGGGACGTTGAGCACGCGCGCGTCGGGCACCTCCGCACCGATCAGGCCCATCTTGTCGGTCAGGGCCTCGATCCGGCCGCCGAGCGCGACGATGTCGCCCTTCTGCATGACCAGTTCAGGGTCGGCGCCCAGCAACTCGTCGCCACGCCGCACGTTGATCACGCGATATTCAGGGTTGGCCGCGCGAAACTGCGCGATGCTCTTGCCTGCCGTGGCCGTGTTGTCCAGCCGATAGGCGCGCAGCCCGCCGGGCCGATAGCCGGAGAGGCCGGCGTCGTCGACGTTCTTCACGCCAAACTCCTCTTCGTACTTCTTGGCTGCCGCTTGCGCGTTCGCGCCCCACCAGCGCGGCAGATACTTGACGATCAGGATGATGCCGACCGTGCCCCAGATGTAGCTGATGCCGTAGGAGACCGCAATCATGCCGCTGGCCGCCTCCTGCGTCATGCCTTCGGGCAACTTCACCACGCCGTCGATGATCGCCTGCTCCGCGGAACCGATCGCCGCCGACATGGTCTGGCTGCCGGCCAGGAGACCGCCGGCGGCGCCCACCGGCAGGTCGAACATTCCTGTGCCCAGCACGACGATCGCAAGCCCGATGACCGGCGCGATAATCGCCAGAATGGTAAAGCGCAGGCCGTCGCCGCCGAGGCTGTTGACGAACGACGGTCCGACGCGCAGCCCGACCCCGTACATGAACAGGTAGTAAAACAGCGACTTCACGAAGTTATCGAGTTGCAGTTTTACGCCATAAGTCGAGGCCCAGATCGACAGACAGGCGCCGATGACTACCGCACCGGCGACCATACCGAGCCCGTAACCCTTGATGCTCACACGGCCGATGGCCACCGCGAGACCGACGGTGAAAAACAGCAGGATGTAGGGATAGGATTTGAGAAAGCCGAAGAACCATTCCATTGCAGTATCTCCTCTTTATTTGTCGTGATCTTGCCTGGATCGGTCTGTTATTACTTGCGCTTGTGCGGGGCCGCGCGTGATTGCGCCGGCGCACCCTGTCCGCCCGGATGCGACTTGCCGATGGCCGCGAGCTTGATCAGTTTCAGGCCGCGCGTGGCGTTGTAGCCGTGGATTTCCTTGACGTCGAGCTTGCGCATGAAGCCGATCGTGTCCGCCGCGATCACCTGCCCCGGCACCATGATCGGGAAGCCGGGCGGGTAGGGGATCACGAAATTTGCCGACACCAGTTCCGGGCCGCTCTTCAACCGCTCGTCGATCTTCGGGTTCATCAGCGGCAGATACTCGCAGTCGTCCTCTTCATAGGCGGCGAAAAACGCGCCGCGCATGTCGCCTTCGAGAGTGATGCTGCCCGGATTCTCGCGATAACCGTCGTGGAAGCGGCTGAAGTTGGGCAGGTCGGGCACGTCCGTCATCAGGCTCTTCACCCGCGCCGCGAAGGCGGTGCGCTCGGACTCACCACCCTCGGCAAGCCGGGCCTCGATTTCCTGCGAAATTTCGAGCAACACCTTGATCAGCAGCGCGACGTCGCTGCGGGTGTTGTTGATGTTGCTCTGCAGGAGCACGCTGTTGCGCGAGGTCTTGTTGAGCTGGATGTTGTACTTGTTGGCCAGCAGTCCCTTGAACGAGGTGCCGTCGAGCCCAGCGGTACCGCACACCAGAGTCATACGCGTCGGGTCGAGGAAGAATTCATCCTCCTGCACCGACTTGAGCGCGGTGACCCAGGTACTGCCCGGGGTGAGGAAGTCCTTGAAACCCGAAGCGCGGAACTCGGCCGGGATCATTGCGTCGGCTCCGAGCACTTTAAAGTATTTCGAAATGATCGGGTGTTTGGCCACTTCCCGACGGATCGCCAGCGAAATCTCGATCGCGCGCATCACCAGCTCGTAGCCCTCGAGTTCCATCTGGCGCCGGGCGACGTCCAGCGAAGCGATGATCTGCGCGTTCGGCGAGGTCGAAGCGTGGATGAATACCGCCTCGCGGAAGGCTGAAACATGCTTGTTGTAGTCCTCGTCGCGCACCGCCACGATCGAGCCCTGGCGCAGACACGACATCGACTTGTGCACGGAGTCGGTCTCGTAGACGCGGATGCGAATCTTGCGCGGATCGGGTACCAGGCGCCGCTCGAGCAGGCGCGGATCTTTCGGGTCGAGATCCTCGCCGAGCTCGGCGGCCTGCGCCTGATAGGCCTTGAGCGCATCGGGGCTTGCGCGCCACTCCTCGAGGGCGGCGGCCGCGCCAAGTCCGGTGCGCGGGCGCAGGAACGGCGACCAGCGCGCGAATCCGAACCACGCCTCGTCCCACAGGAACAGCAGATCCGGCTTGATCGCCAGGCATTCTTGCATCACCCGGAACGTGTTGTAAACGTGTCCGTCGAACGTGCAGTTGGTGAGCGTGAGCATCTTCACGCGATCGAGTCGTCCCTCGGCCTTGAGATTGAGCAGCGCCTGCTTGACGGTGCGCAGTGGCACCGCACCGTACATCGAGTACGCGGTCATCGGGAAGGCCTCGACGTACAGCGGCTGCGCGCCAGATAACACCATGCCGTAGTGGTGCGACTTGTGGCAATTGCGGTCGGCGATCACGATGTCGCCCGGCGCGGTCACCGCCTGGTAGACCATCTTGTTGGACGTGGACGTGCCGTTGGTCACGAAGAACACATGGTCGGCGCCGACGGCACGGGCAAATTTTTCCTGCGCGACCTTGATGTTGCCGGTCGGCTCGAGCATGCTGTCCAGTCCGCCGGTGGTGGCAGAGGACTCGGCCAGGAACAGATTCTGGCCGTAGAACTCACCCATGTCGTGAATCCAGTTCGACTTGATGATCGACTTGCCGCGCGCGATCGGCAGCGCGTGGAAGGTGCTGATCGGGCGGGCGGCGTAACGCTTGAGATTGTCGAAATGCGGCGTCGAGAAACGCTCGCCGACGCCTTCGAGGATATTGAGGTGCACTTCCATCATCTCCTCGACCTCGTAGAACACGCGCCGGATCATCGAGGCCGCCGGATCGCCCGCCAGTTTCTCCACCTCCCGGTCGGTCAGCAGATAGATGTCGAGCTCGGGGCGGATGCGCTTGATCGCGCGCGCCAGCGTGATCCCGACTTCGCGCGGCGCGAGCGTGGTGGTATCGAGCTGCTGGTTAGCGCTGAGAAACTCGCGCAGCAATGGCACGTCGTGCTGCGACGGAATTGGGATGCCGTCGTAGATCACCACAGCTTCGATCTTGCCGTTTAGCACCGTGCCGAGGATGGCGTCCTCGAAGCTCCCGACCAGCACCGGCTCGTAGATCATCGCGTCCTCGACGCGCCGCAGGCGGCGAATTTCCTGTGCCAGTTTTATCCGGTTGGCCGCCGGCGCCGGGGTGACGAACAGGGTCTCGAAATACGGTCGGCGGGATTCACCGCCGCCGGGCGCGAGCGGTATGCGGTCTGCCACGGTGTCGGTGGAATCATCCGCCGTTTCCCATTCACCACTATCGTAGCGAAAACTGCCCGACAGCAGCGCGCCGCTCATGCGCCGCACCTGTCGAGCGACGCCGAACGCGTCGTCCGCGGCGATGCGTTCGGCCAGCGCTTTCATCAGCCGCGGCCCTGGATAGGCGAAGAAGTCTTCCAGCGCACGCACCTGCGCCAGCGCCGCCTCGACCGCGGCGCGTTCGCTGCGGGCGCCGGCCGCCCAGGCTTGCGCCTTGGCGTTCAGCTCGCGCCAGCGATCCAGGCGTGCGGCGGAAGTGGAAAAAAAGTGATCCAGTTGCACAGTGCTGGTGGTGGGGGAGGTCATGGCGTTCATTCCTTATTGTTTTCGGGCAGCCAGTTGATCGGCTGCTCAAACGTAAGCGGATTTCACAGGCAACTTGTTGACTTGATTCAAGCACCACATCGTGGCGGACGCCGCGACGAAGCGCGTGGGCAAGAGCGAGTGGTTCTGGGCTACCGGACGTCGTGGAAACCGGAGTCTACGGCAGGGAGCGCATGGACTCAACTCAGTACTAATCATCGGGAGATACGAGAAGGGCCGGTTGATCCAGATCAAATGCCCTTTATCATGCTTCAATATGAATGTTGCTTTAAGATTGCATTCAATGTGATGCGCTCGACATGAGTTTGCGCAGCGACAATGCGGCTGCCGATCGCGCAACGGCAATCCGCAACGAATTCCGCGCACGCCGCACTGATGACTCAATACTGCCACGTTGTATCGGTACAAACCGCCGACGAGTCGCGGAACGAATTTCTACGCGAGGAAGGACCTGAATGGATTCTCGCCCGAGTCTGACGCGAAATCGAACTGCACTGTCCATTGCCCTCGCCCTGTTGGCGGGGGTGGTCGCCTGTGGGGAGAGGGCGCACCTGCCGGAGTCCTTGCCGGCGGGCGCCTGGCGCGCGTTCGAGGGCTCGTGGACCGCCTCGGGCACGCGTCATACGCTCCATCTCGGAGCCGACCATCAGGCATCGATTGTCAGCGTGAATGGGACCATGCTGCTTACCGGCGATGCCAGACCTGGTGTGGGGTTCCGCGCGGAGGCCATAGCCTTCTCCGACGATGTGCACGGACTGGTGGGACGCGCGGTGTGGACCGACGAACAGGGCGACCAGGTCTTCAGCGAGTTGAAGGGGGAAAAGGTCATCACCGGCAACCGGATCACCGGGACCATCACCGGTGGCACCGGCCGTTACGACGGCGCCGCTGGTGAATACGGATTCCAGTGGCAGTACGTAATCGAGGCGGAGGATGGCGCGATCCAGGGCAGGGCCATCGGCCTCAAGGGCCGGGTCCGCGGCGGCGGGAGCGATATCAAGCCGGGAACGGCGGGACAGAATCCATGACCGCGTCTCAGATATCATTGAGTCTGCTGTTGAGACGGATCGCGGTATTCGCGCTGGTTATCGGCATCTGGTTCGCGCCCATCCCCGCGGGACTCACGAGTCCGGCCTGGCACCTTTTCGCCGTCTTCGCCGGCGCGATCGTCTCCGTCCTTCTCGGCGCCTTCCCACTCCTTACCTCCTCAATGCTGGCGGTGGCTGCGGTGGTGATCACCGGTACCGTCGAGATGGGCAAAGCATTCGCGGGTTTCGCCAATCCGAGTGTGCTCCTGGTGGTGGTGGCCTTCCTCGTCGCGCAGGCGGTGGTGAAATCCGGTCTGGGGCGGCGCATCAGTTTGCTCATCGTGAGCGCCTTCGGCGGATCGCCGCTCGGGCTCGCCTACAGCGTGGTGCTCACTGACGCGGTCATCGCGCCCGCCTTCCCCAGCAACACCGCGCGCGGCGGCGTGCTCTTCCCGGTTGTGCTCTCGCTGGCCCAGGGTGCCGGGTCCAAGCCGGATGATCCGGAGGGACGCCGCCTCGGCGGATACCTCATGTTCTGCGGCATGGCGAGCCTGGCTATCTCCTCGGCCCTCTGGTTGACGGCCACGTCGGTCAATCCGATCGGGACCCAGATCGCGGCGCAGTTCGGGGTGGACATCGGGTTCGGACGGTGGTTGATTGCCGCGTCGGTGCCGACGCTGGTCGCGATGCTGCTTCTGCCCATCGTAGTTCGCCGCCTGTTTCCACCGGGAGTCAGCGACACTCCCGACGCCCCGCGCGCCGCTCGCGCCGAGCTTGCATCCATGGGTTCGATGACCCGGGACGAACTTATCACCTCCGTCGCGTTCGCGGTGATGGTGACAGGCTGGGTCCTGGCCGGCTCGCTCAATCTTAGCGTCACCGCGGTGGCATTCGGTGGTTTGGGGGTCCTGCTTGCGACCAGCGTGCTGACTCTCGACGACATCGCCAAACAAGGCGACACGCTCGCTACTTACCTTTGGCTCGCCGTGCTCTTTGCGCTGAGCGGCCAGCTCAACGAACTCGGCTTCATGGGGTATGTCGGAGAACGGCTGGCGTCGGGCCTGGAGGGGCTGTCGTGGCAGATAGTGTATGTGGCTCTGCTTGTGCTGTACGTGTTGCTGCACTATCTGTTCGTGAGCCAGACCTCTCAGGTGCTCGCGCTCCTTGCCGTCTTCGTGACCGTCGGGGTCAAGGAGGGCGTCCCCGCCCCCCTGATGTGTTTCGCTCTCCTTTTCGCGAGCAGCTACTTCTCGGTCATCACGCCGCAGGGTGGCAGCCAGAACATCATCTTCGTGGCGAGCGGCTATCTTACCCAGCGGGAACTGTACCGGATGGGACTCCTGACCACGGTCTTCTTCCTCACGATCTTCCTGCTGCTGGGCACGCCCTGGCTGCTGTTCGTCACCGGCTGACGGCCTGTTTAGTTGCCATAGTGCTTAATTTGTGACAAAGATTCACGAGGCCCGCATGCTCGACATGAAACTGTGGATTGGCAACATAACGCCGGGGACGACGGACGAGGAGATCCGCGAATTCGTCAAGAAATACGCACCGGACCTGGAGTGCACGAAAATCCAGCGCGTCGAGGGCGATGGTTCGCGCCCGGCCGCGATGCTCGAATTCGCCGACACGCCTTATGGCTCGCTCGAAAAGATTTCCATGCGCCTGAACGGGATGTACTGGAAAGGGCGCGAGCTGTTGGTCCAGACGCTGGGCCGTTGAGCGCGCGAGGCGGCGCAAATTGCCGTCGAACAAGCGCCGGGTGAACAAGGCGATAAGCTTAGGTAATGGAGGGACGGTGATGGCATCGAACGACAAGAACAAAGACGGCAAAAAGCTCACGCGCAAGAAGTACGAGGAGACGCTACGCAAGCTGCAAGCCGAGCTGTGCAAGCTCCAGGATTGGGTGAAGTACAAGGGCTTGCGCGTGATCATCGTATTCGAAGGGCGTGACGCTGCCGGCAAGGGCCGCACGATCCGCGCCATCACGGAACGCGTGAGTCCCCGGGTATTCCGCCAGGTCGCTCTGCCCGCGCCCTCCGACCGCGAAAAGTCGCAGATGTACATACAGCGCTACCTTCCGCACTTTCCGGCGGCGGGCGAGATCGTGATTTTCGACCGCAGCTGGTACAACCGCCTCGGTGTCGAGCACGTCATGGGGTTCTGCTCGAAAGAGCAGTACCAGCGCTTTCTGAAGCTGTGCCCGGTCTTCGAGGGCTACATCGTGGAAGGCGGCGTCCAACTCATCAAATTCTGGATGGAGGTGAGCGATGCAGAACAGAAGCGCCGTTTCGAGGCCCGTATCGAAGACCCGCTGCGCCAGTGGAAGCTCTCCCCGATGGACCTGCCGTCGCGGGAGCGCTGGTTCGAGTACTCGAAGGCGCGTGACCGGATGCTCGATGCCACCGATACGAAGCACGCGCCATGGCACGTCGTCCGCTCGGACGACAAGAAACGCGCGCGCCTGAACTGCGTCGCGCACCTGCTGAAGCTCATCCCTTACAAGAAAGTGCCACGGAAAAAGATCAAGCTGCCCAAGCGCTCCATGAAGGGCGCTTACGACGACCAGGCCACACTAAAGGGCAGAAAGTTCGTGCCGGAACCTTATTAATTCGTAGCGAATCATTCGGGAGTTGCAATGACTTTTCGCCGCATCTAGCCCCTGGATTGGTTGCCGGGTTACCAGTGCTATCACTGTGCACCTGCCTTGTCGTTGCGCACCCAGGACTCGAGCAGCGTGTAAGTCACGGCCAGGATCACGGGGCCAATGAACAGACCGACAACGCCGAAACCGATCAAGCCGCCGATGACCCCGGCGATGATCAGCAACAGCGGTAGATCCACGCCGCGGCGAATAAGGACCGGCCGCAGAATGTTATCCAGCGCGCCCACCAGCGCGGTCCACACGAGAAGGGCGATTGCCCAGCCGACGCTTCCCGACCAGTAAAGCCAGATTACTGCGGGAAGGAGTACCGGCAGGGGCCCAAGTTGAGCGACGCCGAGCACGAACATGATCGCGAGCAGCAAGCCCGCGCGAGGCACGCCGCTCACCCACAGTCCCGCACCGGCGAGCAATGACTGCACCAGCGCAGTAACGATCACACCGAGCGCCACTCCGCGAACAGCCTGCGCTGCGAGACGGACCGCTCGTTCCCCTTGTTCCTCGCCGATGCGACGAGCGAGCAACAACACGCTTCGCGCAGCCATCTCCCCATTCGAATAGAGAATAGCGGCGATGATGACCGTAAGAATGAAATGCACGACGATCATTCCGAACCCGCCGGTGATCGAGAAGACCCAGAGTGCCGCCGAACGAAAGTATGGACGGACAGTTTCGATGACTGCCTCGGGGCCACCGGCAGCGAGCTCACGCCACTCCACGGCGATTTGCCTGCCCACCCAGGGCAGCCGCTCGATCCACTCCGGCGGAGGGCCGAGTCCCTGGGCAAAGAACGCCTTTGCCAGCTCGACGCCCTCGATCGCTGCATCCAGCAGCATGCCGATGGCGAACCAGAACGGCACGATGAAGATTGCCAGCATCACGCCTGTCATCACTGCCGTTGCTGTCAACCGTCGGCCGCCCGCGACGCGCTGGACCCGGAGCAGAAGTGGCCACGTCGCCACGGCGATCGTCGCTGCCCAGATCAACGCGCCCAGGAACGGCAGCAGCGTCCACAGGCTGCCGGCAAGCAATACGCCGATGATCAGCACTGCCAGGGTAATGCGCGTGAGATCGTATCCGGGTCGGGAATTCATGAGCCCTCCTAATGCTGACTCGGCGAAAAACAGCGCATGGTTCCGGCCACCGGGTCATCACACCTTGCCTGGCGCCGGAGTCTGCGGCATTCGACCGCTGTTGCGAAGGTACGAGAATACCCCATTAAAAGCGGTGATCGGTCCACAGATGTTCGTGGCGACGCGAGCCATCGACGGATTAATGACTTCCAATGGTGTTCGGTGGCCGAGGCACTTGGCTGTGTGACACGCGGCTCGGTGAAAGCGGGTATGTCGCCTGCACCGGGTACTGGTCGTGGTTCGGATCGTCTTCGGGTAAGCTGTCGGCATCGTCAACCGAGTCCAGCCAAACGCCATGTCTGATCTCTTTGCTTATTTACGCGGCGCCGCTGCAGGCATTCTGGTCACGCTGCTACTGAGCTTGACCGCGCACGGCGCAGAACCGCAGTTGCCGCCGCTGAATGACCCGCCCACCGGCCTGCAACTTTCCGGAAAGCTGGTGTGGGCCGACCTTGTGACGCCGGATCCGGACGTGGTCCGGCGATTCTACGCAGCGCTGTTCGGCTGGACGTTTGCTTCCGTGGGCAGCGGTCAGGGAGCATATTCGCTGGCGCACCTCGATGGCGCCGCGATTGCGGGCGTCGTTCGCCGCGCCGACCGGGCCGCAGAGCGCAGCCGCTCGCGCTGGATTCCTTTCATGTCCGCGCGCGACGTGCCGGCGACCGAGCGCGCCGTGTCGCGTGCGGGTGGCAAAGCTCTCGTCGCCACGCGCACAATCCCCGCGCGCGGCACGCTGGCGTTGTTTGCCGACCCCGAGGGCGCCATCTTCGGCGCGCTCGACTCGGCCAGCGGCGACCCCGGCGATTTCCTGCCGGAAGTCGGCGACTGGATCTGGGCGCAACTCCTCAGCCGCAACGCCGACAACGCGGCGGCCTTCTACGCCGGGCTCGCGGGCTACGTGGCGGAAGAGGCCGAATCTTCCGCCGCCTCCCGCAGCCTGCTGCTCACTCGCGACGGTTACGCGCGCGCGAGCATTCTGGAAATCCCGTCTGGCCGCGACGATCTGCGCCCCGACTGGCTGCTCTACGTGCGCGTGGCCGACGTGCGCAAAGCCTCCGCCAGCGCCGAGCAACTCGGCGGACGCGTGCTGCTCGCGGCCAAGCCGTCACTCTATCAAGGGCGCGTGGCGGTGATCGCCGACCCGAGTGGAGCCCCGGTGGGCCTACTGCAATGGGACGCGATCGAGGAGGCGAAATGAGCGGCCGGCGATTGTGCGCAGTGTTACTGGTTGCCTGCTGTGCGGGGCTGACAAGCGGATGCGCGAGCGACGGCACCAGCAGCAGCGTCCATGGCTCGGTGTACTACGGCGTGGGATGGTACGACCCCTATTACTACGGTGGTGACTGGAACGGAGACGTCGTCGTCGTTCCGAATCCGCCAAGCAGGCCGGAGAGACCCGAAACGCTTCCGCCGGACCGGCCCAGACCTACGCCCCTGCCATCCACGCGCCCGGCGCCGAGGGCTTCGATCCCCGCGACGCCGCGGCCAGGCGGCGGCGGACGGCGCCGCTGAGATTGCTGCGGCTGTGACTGGCGTGAGGCGCCGTTGGTGCCGAAAGAAATACGCGCCGGACCTGGGGTGCACGAAAATCCAAAGTATCGCTGGTGAGGGGAAAAGCAGGATTGAGGAGTGAGGATTGAGGACTTTCACCCTTCACTCCCTCACGCCTCAATAAAAAGTGCGAGACATTCGGTCGCCTTTCCCTTTTCTGCTGCGGCCAGTGCATGATATCGTAGTCGTGTTCCGAGGGAATTCAGGTTCCATGCGGCGTGCAGTGAAAATTTCCCGATTTGGACTTTGCGCCGCCGTGTTTCCCAGTGCGGCATTCGCGTCGTTCCTGCCGCCGGAGTTGATGGACGCTGCCGCCGACTGGCTCGCGTTGTTCATTTTGTTCGCGGTGCCAATCGCCGGCATCGTCCTGTTCTGGCTGGTGCACATCCTGCCGGAAAAGATCGCCGAGAAGCGTCATCACCCCCAGAAGGACGCCATCAAGACGTTGTGCCTGCTGTCGCTGGTGTTCGGCGGCATGTTGTGGCCGATCGCATGGCTGTGGGCGTATTCGCGCCCGGTGATGTTCAAGGCGGCCTACGGGACGGAGAAGCACGAGGATTATTTCGAGGAAATGGGCCACCAGGCAAAGGCCGGACAACTGCCGGGCGAGGAGATCGTTCACCTGAGGGAAGAACTCGACGCGATCGCGGCCAAGGGAATACTGCCACCGGCACTCAGGACCCTTCGCTCTGATCTTGCCGCACTCAGCGCGCGCGAGGACGCTCCTGCGGAAGGAAGCAAGTAATGGAAGCATTGCTGCTCGGCATCTACTCGTTCTTCGTCTGGCTGATATTCATCAAGTTCAAGTGGCTGCCGTGGAACACGGCGTCCCAGGTCACCGTCGCCGTCATCCCGATCATCGGACTGACGGTGCTGATATTGCTGCTCAACATCTATGCGCCGTCTTCGGCGGACGTGCGCGTATACAAATACACCGTGCCGATCGTGTCGCAGGTCCGCGGCCGGGTGATCGAGGTTCCGGTCGAGGAGGGCAACCGCCTGGTCAGTAAAGGCGAGGTCCTGTTCAAGATCGACCCTGAGCCGTATCAGCTCGCGGTCAACCAGCTCGAAGCGCAGCTCGCCAGCGCCAGCGCCTCGCAGAAAGAGCTGGAGGAATCGCTGAAGGGCGCGCGCGGGAAAGTCTCGGAAGCGCGCAGCGCCATCGACCAGGCCACTGCCCGGATCGGGGAAATCAGCGCGCGGGTCGAGTTGGCGCGTAAGCGCGTGGAGCAGAATCGCGAGCTTGCCGCCACCGGCGCCGGAACCAAGTTCGATTTGGAACAGGCGGAGACCAACCTCAAGGAGCTCAAAGGCCAGCTGGCCGGCGCGCGCAGCGCCGAGGCGCAGGCCCGGGCCGCCGTAGTGCAGGCGCAGGCTGGTGAGGAGCAGACCGTGCAGAAGCTGGGCGCCAACGTGGACGGCGAGTTCGCGCAGGTTGCGCAGATCCGGGCCCAGCTCGAGAACGCGCGTTGGGAGCTTGAGCAGACGGTGACGCGCTCGCCGTGCGATTGTTACGTGATCAATCTCCAGCTGCGGGCTGGCGGATTCGTGGCCGGCATTCCGTTCAATGCCGTGATGACGCTGGTCGAGTCGCAAGGCCAGGTGGTCGCATTGTTCAACCAGAACGAGCTGCACCAGGTGGCGCCGGGCAACGAGGCGGAATTCACCCTCTATACCAATCCGGGGCGCATCATCAAGGGCAAGGTCGACTCCGTGATCTGGGCGCAGGGGCAGGGCCAGCTGCCGCCAAGCGGAACGCTGCCGATGATCGGCGTGCTGACGCAGCCGCCCGGGCGTTTTGCCGTGAAGTTCGACATTGCGGACAAAGACAAGGATATGTTCATGGCGGCCGGTGCGGCGGGTGGCGCGGCGATCTATACCGAGCACCTCGCTGCGATCCATATCGTGCGCAAGGTGATCTTGCGTGTGGGCGCCTATATCAACTACCTGATTCTGAAACTGCACTGAAGTCTGCCGCATGAACAAAATCGCTTTCACAGCACTCACCGCGGCACTCGCCTGTGGTTGCGCGCTGAAGGCTCCGCCGGAGCGGGAGGACCTGCACAAGCAGGCGCTGCCGAACCTGGCGGTGCCATCGCAGTGGACGGCGCAAGGCGGCGAGATTGGGGCCATCGCGGACGGGTGGCTTGCAACGTTCAGCGATCCGAATCTCGATGCGCTCGTGCGCGAGGCGATCGCGAACAACCCGGACCTGCGCCTTGCGGCGGCGCGCGTCGAACAGGCCGCCGGCTATGCCAAGCTCGCGGGAGCGACGCTCTATCCGCAGGTAAATCTGCTCGCGCGCGGTGGCGGCAGCATGAGCGGCGATTCGAGCGGCCTGCAAGGCGTCGGCATCTCTGCTAACTGGGAGCTCGATCTTTGGGGCCGCGTGCGCGCCGGGCGCGAAGCGGCGCAGTTACAGTATGTCTCAGCGGAGCTCGATACCGAATACGCGCGGCAATCCATGGCCGCACTCGTTGCCAAGAGCTGGTTCCTCGCCACGGAGGCGCGCTTGCAGAATGGCGTCGCTGATGACATGGTCCGGTCGTCGGAACGTCTTACTGACTTGGCTCGCGACCGGCAGCGTGTCGGCAAGGGCGATGAGTACGACGTGACGCTCGCGCAGGCGAGCTTGCAGACCTACCGCGACGCCGTTCGGCAGTTCGACCTTTCCTACCGTCAGGCACTGCGGGCACTCGAAGCGCTGATCGGGCGTTATCCCGCTGCAGCAGTCGAGGTACCGCCGCAGCTCGCCGCGAATCCGGGGCCGGTTCCCGTGGGGATGCCCTCAGAACTGCTCGAGCGCCGGCCCGACGTAGTGGCGTCCGAGCGCCGCGTTGCCGCCGCGTTCTACCGGACCGAAGAGGCAAAGGCGGCGCGCTTGCCGCGCATCTCGCTGACGGCGACCGTCACCAGTATTTCGAGCGAGCTCTTCGTGCTCAAGGAACGCGACGATCCGGTATGGAGTGCGGGCGCGAGCCTGCTCGCGCCGATCTATCTCGGTGGCGCGCTGCAGTCGCAGGTGGAGATTCGCACCGCGGAGCAGAAACTCGCTGTGGCTGAATATGGTCGCGTCGGCGCGCGGGCATTCGGTGAAGTGGAGAACGCCCTGTCGTCCACCTTCACGCTGCAGGAGCGCATCACGATATTGGCGCGGGCGATGGCGGAAAACGAGCGCGCGCTCGAGCTGGCGAACGTGCGCTATCGCGTGGGTTCCGGCGACTTGCGCGCCGTAGAGCAGCAGCAGCTTGCCGTTTACGGCGCGCGCACAGCGCTGCTCCGCGTGCAGAGCGAGCAGCTCGTCCAGCGCGTGAACCTCCACCTTGCGCTGGGCGGAAATTTTGAGACGCCCGCTGTTGCCGCTTCGCGTTAGCAGCAGGTCGGACTGAAGTTTCCGGCCCGAATCTGACGAACTTTCGGCAAGGTGGCGCTGGTGCAATAGAGGCGGGAACGGCGTGCTATTGCTCTTCGCGTGGGAGCTTCGAGGCGCGCTCGAGCGCGCGCACGCCAATGGCGACGATAAGACCTACCAGCAGCACGCCGATCACCCCGATACCGATGGCGAGAACGCGCGCGAGGGGCCGCGTCGGCACGAGGTCGCCGTAGCCGATGGTGAGGCCAGACACGAATGCGAAGTAGATGCCATCGAGCAGTGTCCAGTCCTCGAGCCGGCCGATTACGACTCCTAACGCCACCATGATGGCAAGCAGCCCGAACAGGATCGGCCAGTCCACCTTTGCTCCGCTCAGCAGTTCTGCAAAGAATTGCCGCCTCAACTCACGCGGTGTCACGAGCCCCACATTCGAAAAGAGGTGTCAGGAACCTTTTTGAAATGCCGCCTCAAGCCTCGACGGTGGCTTCCTTGATCACGTAATCGGGCAGTTTCTGCGGAGCGGCATACATCTGCATGTACTTGATGCTTGAAAACGGGATCGCCACGAGGGCGCCGTCGGCTTGCACCAGCAGGGCGTTTTTTGCCAGAATCTTGTCCAACCGTAAGCTCACAAACTCGTCAGATGTCACTTGTCTGGGAAAGCTGAAGCTCATCTTCGAGCCGTCCATGAAATGAATCGTCAAACCGCGGTCTGCTGCCATGTTCCGCCTCCATCAGGCAAATGATTTTGTCGCAGCAGCCGGTGCCGCTGCGCTCGTCACGACTGTCAATGCGCACCGGACGCTTACTGATTTTGCATCGAGGGGCGCACCCTGACTGCAACGGCTTCCGTGTAGGTGATGTCGACCAAGTCGCCCACCTGCACCCTCTGAAGATTCTTTGGATCGCGCGCCTTGATGGTGCGGGTATTGCCCTGAGGACCCTTCAGCGTCACTGTCCCGTTGGCCTGATCGATGGCCTCGATCGTGGCGGTCATGTTCAACTGCGTTGCTGCCGCGCCGGCCGGTTTGGCTCCGGGCTTCGCACTTGCTGTCCCCGACTGCACCGAAGCGCCGGGGGTGCCTTCTCCTGCTTTCTTTACGTTCCAGACCAGTGATTCGTGATAGGCGACGTCGACCTGGTCGCCCACCCGCACCTGCGGCAGATTCTTGACTCTGTCGTCCGCGTGCACTGTAAATTCATTTCCCTTCTGCCCCTTCAGCGTCACCGTACGAGTCGGAAGATCGATCGCGATCACCTCGGCCGTGGCCAGTCGTTTGCGACCGATCTCGCCGCTGGGTCTCTTGCTTTCGCCGGCTGACGCCACGCCGACCGCTCCGATGCAAAGTGCTGAAACGAGCACGAATACCAGCTTTTTCATGATGCTTGTCTCCATCCAGGGGTTAAAAACGACTTTCTACCTGCGAGCTTCGCCCTCGGCCGAACCGGGGTTCCGCAGAGGCGAGCGCATGATAAGGCTTCGCCAGCCGCTTCGCATTATTTTTCCGCGAGGCGCACCGGTCCGGCGTTCATTGCGTTCCTGCCAGACCTGTGACGAGGCGCCTTACCTCGGGGTCCTCGGGCGCTGCTTCGGTGGCTCTCCTGGCGTAGGCGAGCGCAGCCTTCATGTTGCCGGCCTCGTGGTTGATCGATACCAGCGCGCCGAGGATGCCGAGATCAAAAGGGTGGCGCGCGTCTGCTGCGCGCAACGCCACGAGGGCTTCTTCGCGTCGGCCCGCGGAATGAAGTCCGATCGCATGGACATAGGCGTAGCGCGCATTGTCGGGTGAAAGTCTCGCCGCTTCGCCGAGTTCTTTTAGTGCGGGGGTCTGGTCGCCCTGGCGCACCAGAAGCAATCCCAACGCGTGGTGCAGATCCGCCGAGCTTGGCAACACGGACAGGCCGCGGCGAAGCACCTTCTCGCCTTCTGCCTCGTTGCCCTGCTGGCGATGTGCGTCGGCGAGATTGACATACGCGCCGGCGAATCGTGCGTCGAGCGAAAGCGCGCGTTCGTACGCGGCGATCGCCTCGGCAGCACGCCCCTGACGCATGCGAAGATTGCCGAGATTGACGTTTGCGGCCGGCCAGTCGGCGTCGAGCATCAGGGAGCCGAAGTATTCCTTCGTCGCACTGTCGCGGGCGTGGCGCTGTTCAGGAGCCAGCTGCGCCTCGGGCACATCGGCCAGAATTCGCGCTGCTTCGAGGCGCACGCCGCGGACCGGATCGTCGAGCAAGGACGACACCGCGCGCAGCCGCGTCGCCGGCTCGAACGGTTCGAGGAGGCCGATGGCGGCGATCCGCACCAACGGATCGGCGTCCACCAGGAGCGATTGCGCTGCCGGCAGCAACTGCGAACGCATCTGCGGCTGCGCCAGCGTTGCGGCAGTGGCGCGCACAATGGCCCGAGTCGCCGGGTCCCTGGCCAGCGCAAGCAGCGAGGGCAGGGGCTTCGCGCCCTGCGTCGCGCCGGCGTGCAGCATCGGCCCGTAGTGGCTGCGCTCGCGCCAGGCCCGCCCGTACCAACGATCCATCGCCGCCGCCGCCCACGCCGGCTTGCGATCGCTGTGGCATTGGGTGCAGGCGTCCGGGCTGCCGAGCGAAATCGACAGATCGGGACGCGGCAAGCGGATGCTGTGGTCGCGGCGCGGGTCGACAACCATGTAATTTTGCGCGGGCATATGGCATTCGACGCATTGCGCACCGTTCGTGCCGTCTTTGTGGAAATGGTGTTTTTCGCTGTCGAATACTGTGGCAAGGTGGCAGCGCGTGCATAGCGCATTGCCCGGCGCACGGAGTGTGAGCGCGTGCGGCTCGTGGCAATCCATGCAGGTGACGCCGCGTTGATACATCCGGCTTTGGCGGAACGAGCCCCAGGTGTAGACCTCCTCGCGCTGCTGGCCGTCGGCGTGGTAGAGCGGCGGGGTGAGCAGCGCAAGGCGATGCGCGTCCTCGAGGGCTGCGCCGGGATGGCCGCCCGCGGCAATGGTGGAGCGACGGGAATGGCAGGCGACACAGGCGTTCATCGCGGCCGGGTCGGCAGATTTGTCGCGCTGGGCGTACTTCGCGTCGTTGGCCGGAAACTTCCAGGCGTCATTCCAGCGGCTGCGCATCAGCATTGCGAAGCCCTTGTGATCCTGCGGCGAATACGGGCCCTTGGCCTTTTTTGCCCAGCGGACGTGACCAGAGCCGGCGCCGTGGCAGGCTTCACAGGCCACGTTGATTTCGCTGAAAGCTGTCTGGTACGCGTTTGCCACCGGATCGTATCCCTTGCGCAGATTGGTCGAATGGCACTCGGCGCACTGCAGATTCCAGTTCTGGTACAGGCCGGTCCAATGAAGTTGATCCCTGTGGTCGATTTTCTCTTGCGGATATAAATGGAACCAACGCTGGCCACCCGCGCTTTTGGGGCGCGCGTCCCACGCGATGGAGAGCGCCTGGAAGCGACCGCCAGGGAATTCGATCAGGTACTGCTGCAGTGGCGTCACGCCGAAGGTGAATTTGACCTCGAAGTCGGCGAGCTTGCCGTCGGGACCGTCGGTGCGGACCATGAATCTACCGTCGTGCTTGAAGAAAGTGGACTCGACGCCGAAATACCTGAACTTGGCGTTGGCAAAATCACCAAGCACCGTTGTGGCGTTCGCGGCCTGCATTGCGAGCTGGTGGTGCGATCCCTGCCATGCTTTGTCCTGCTGTGCATGACAGGAAGAACAGACCGCGCGGCCGACGAATTCAGCTGCCAACGGATGGGCGGCCGAATCGTCCGGTCGCGGTGAAAAGTATCCCGACCACCAGCCATAGAGCCCGGCCGCCACAACGATTGCGGCAGCGATTGCCAGGCCAAGCAGGAACGTCCGACGCAAATTCAACGCTGCCTGCGGTCCCGCCGGGCGTTGCGCCGGTTCCGCGAGGGCGGTGCGGGCGGGCCTGGAGCTGCGCGACCCGGTGTGGGATTTCCGCCGCTTGCTCATGGGTCGTCGATTGCCCTGATATTCTCGATGGTCGGTTCGCGGGATCTACCGCGGATTCAATTCAGGTCTTTGCCCGGCGTGCTTGCGCCCGGCGATGCGGTACTGGGTGCAATGATCGTGATCGCATCGACTGGCAGTTTGAGGGTGTTGCCGATGATGTCAGTAAAGCGCTTTACGACGGCGCCGGGGCCCAGTGGCACGACGATCGGATTCTTCAAAGTGCCTGATATCTGGACCGGCACCGCCAGTACCGAGCCGCCGAATATTCTACCCAGCAATGGAAAGCGGTCCAGGATGGTGGTCGCCGTCTGCAGCGGTGCGACCATTGCATCGATGGATAACTTGTAAGTGTTGATATCCACGTTGCCTGCCGCAACAATCCGCACCGCGGGGGCGTCGAGCATTGCCTCGTCGAAATGAATGAGTTTTCCATCCAACGAACCTCGCGCGCTCATGGTTCGGTAGGGCAGACCACCCGGCGCAATTTCGAGGGGCTTTCCGCGCACGGCCTCGGTTGAATTGAGCAGGGCGAAGGCCTTGTTGATAGCGTCCATTTTTATGAGCTTGCCATTGCGCGCGGTTGCGGAGAATGTGCCGCGCAGGCTTTCTTCGAGAGTATCCAGCGTACCCTGGGTCGTGAACTTCGCATCCAGATCGATGCGACCGCTCGCCTGCAGGTGCGCGCCGGTCAGGCACGTAATAGAGCGGTCGAGTTCCGCATTGCTGGCTTTGAGCGAGGCATTCATTTTGATATTGCCCTTGTCTCCGGACAGGCCGCCGGCCAGGTTGATGCCACAGATGGCGGCGTCGCTGATGTCAAGATCGAGTTTCGCGTCGGCAAGCGTGGCCCCCGCGAGCAGTGGCGAGATTTCCAGGTCGCCGATCGCCAGGTGCTTGACGTTGACTCCGATACGCCCGTCTATTGGAAGCTCTGCCAGAGGGATCTTCAGCAACCGATCGGTCCGCTCCGAACCCGAGGCCGAGGCAAGCTTGGGCACCACAATCCGCTCCGAACGGACATCGGCATCGAGGGTAAACTTGTTTGCGCGTCGTTCCAGCGTACCGACGACCTCGACCTGGCTGTCCCCGCTGGAAAGCCTGGCCTCGCTGACGGTTATCCTGGCTCCATCGGCACTGATGGCGAACCGCTGTGCCTCGACGGGCACCGGGAGCAATGTCGCCAGCTTGATGCCCGATCCTTCCAGGCGTCCCTGCGCAGTGAGATGTTTGAGTTTTTCCAGGTCGGCTGCGGCAACGAAATCGCCCTTTAATTCACCGACCGATAGCGCCGGTTCGACGAAAGTGTGCGCCAGCGTTTCACCGAATAGTCGTCCCTTGAACCAGCCTTTCGCGTTTCTGTCCGCCAGTCTGCCGCCGAAGCTGGCATCGGAAAGGGTGTCCTTCACCGTGACCTTGCCGATTTCCCAGGTCTTGGCGGTTCGCCGGCCTTCCACCCCTAACACCGGTCCGCCGGCAATGCGGAATCGACCTTTGAAGCGAATGTCGTTCCGGCCGCTGAGCGTGAGGGCGGCGTCGCTGACTTCGATAGGCGCACGCATCTGCAGCGCACGCGGGATTTTTGCGCTCTGGTAGATCCAGGCGAGCGCCTCGGCGCCCAGCTTTCCGTTCGCGCTCGCATCCAGTTCGGTTATTCGTTTGCGATAGTCGGCGGCATGTGCGGACACCCTGAAGGCGGCATCCATGAGCGCGACGCCAACGCCCTTCACGCCGGCCTCGAGCCGGGAGAGTTCGACAGTGCCGCCGTCGAGTTTGAGTTCCGGACCGAAATCCGGCGCGTGAACCGTCAGGCCTCGCGGCGTGGCGATGATGCGAAACAGCCAGTCTTCGGGTTTCCGCAACGACCCCTCCGCCCGCGAGGCGGACAACTCGATGGTCCCGGAGACACGTTTCAACGGGGCCAGCGTTTTTCCAAATTGCGGGAGGGCCGCGGCCCAGCCAAGCAATTCCGCCGACGAGAGTGTGGCGTGCTCGTTACGGACGCTGAAGCGATGAGGCGGCTGCACACTGACGGAAGCATCGAGTCCGGTGAATTGCGACTCACCGACATTTCCGTCCACTGCGTGCAGTGAGACCGCATCCCCGGTGTAGGCTGCCTGTCCCCTCGATACCCGAATTGGCAATGGCACCGCGCGGTGGCGCGCGTTGAGATTCATTTCCGCCACGTCGAACCGCAGCGTTGGTGCTTTCAAGCTGCCCTGCAGCGCGAGACGAACGAGCGCCTTGCCTTCGAACTGCTCCAGCTCGTCGAGCCGTGATCGAAGTTCGGTGTCGGGCAGCAGCTGTCTTGCCAGCACCAGGGATTCTGCCAGGTCGGCCGCCAGCTCGGCCTCGGCACTAAGCCTAAGGTGCTCGCTCAGAAAATCGGTGGCGAGGCGTGCGTTACGCAGAACCGATTTCCCGAGGCGGGCGGTGAGGTTCTGAACGCGCAGTTTGCCGCCCTCGATCGACAAGCGGCCGCTGACATCGCGGATGCGGATGCCCTTGCGCGCGAAGTCAAAACCAACGCCTTCGACTGCCGCTTCGAGCTGCAACAGGTCGCGGCGCAGCAGCTCTGAGGCGGCATCGGCATGGCTGCCGATTCGCAGCGCAGCGACCGTTCCGCCGCGAATGGCGACAGGCGGCTGCGCGATCCAGGGCATTTCGGGCGCGATGTCGCGGGCGGCGGCCATCAGCTCATCGATATCGATGCCGGCGGCATTGCCCTCCAGCGAATAGTCGCCACTTTCGTGCCGTGCCAGTTTGCCGCTCGCCATGAGGTGCGGGGAGCGCAGGTAAAGACGATTCAAATTCGCTTCCAGCGCGCGGCCCCGGGTCTGAAATCCGGCGGCGATGACCACGCCGGAAAATGCGTGCCAGTTGGTACCGCGCAGCACGGTGACCTGTGGCGCTGACGCGATGAAATCTGCATTCAGGTTCTTCAGTCCCTGCATGCGCCAGTCGATCCGGGCGATGACCGTCGCTTCCGCGCTCGGAGAGTCGAGCGCCAGTCCCAGCAGACTGTTGAGGCGACTGGTCTGCAGGCCGATGATTTCGGCGCGCCCGGCGCCGCCAAGATCGGCAGCGGAGAGCGTGAACGCAAGGGCCAGTTTTTCCCAAAGGTTCGAACTGCAGGCGAACTCCACATCGATGTTTCCGGCAGAAACACCGAGTCGCGCGCGCGCTGCCTGCAGTTCCAGCGGCGGGTGATCGCCAATCAACACTTCCACGCGGGCGTCGTCGATCGTCACCCGCAGGTTCGGTCTGCCAGCGGTGAACTGCCCAACCAGCTGTCTCAGCCGGCGATCGGCAAGGTCCAGGAAAAGCGGTTCGGAAACCGCCTTCGTTTCCGGTCCGCCAACGGGCAGGCGTACAGAGATGCGCACGCCTGAGAGGTTTACGTCTCGCGTCTGCACACGGCCTGCCAAAAGCGCCCACCAGTCGAGACTGACCGCGGCGGACTGCGCCTGCATTTCGAGCATGCCCGGCTTGGAGTATGTCAGGCCGGAAATCACCACGCGGCGAAGCGGAAAGAAGCGAATCTCGATGCGGTCGAGGTCCACGCTGTCGCCGGTGGCGCGTGACACCTGCTCGGCGATCTCGCGTTTAACGGCGCCCTCGTTTATCCACAGCGGGGTGGACAGCGCGACGCCAATGACCACGGCGACCAGCGCGGAAAAAACCATTGCAATCACGCGCAAATATCGCTTCATATGGCGCCTGTCGGTGGGCGGATTCTGAAATGCAGAAATGGATTGCGTTCGCGGGCCGTTGCGGCTGCCCTGGATGCCGGGTCCGAGAACGGCCCGACGCTACGCCTGCGTGCGGCGCGAAAATCCATGCGGCGGCCGTTCAGATCACTCGGCGGTCTTTTTCCATGCTCCGTCGGCTTGCTTGCACATCGACACGACCACGCGGTTACTCAGCCCGCCGGCGGAATTTTCTACCTGCAGGTCGCGGCAGCGGTCCACCGGACCGGGGTAGGTTCTGAGCGGGGTCAGCGTTCCGCCCGCGCGCGTCGTCGGGTTTTCCCAGCGCCGCTGCTCGCCATCGGCGGCGGAGTCGAGCGCCTTGACCGCGGCCCCGTAGAAAATGTCGATGTCTTCCTGGGTCATGCGACTGATCGGGGTGTTGCCGAGGAAATTCAGGTTCGCTGCCAATACTGCCGCGGAGTAAGGCAGGGCAAGGCTCAACAGGAACAGCTTGAGGAGGCAGTGGCCGCGCACGGTAATCTCCGGTTCTGGCGGTGCGTTGGATAACCAGGGCGAGGATAGCGCACATCGGCGGGCAGCGCGATGAACCCAACTCTCCCCCGGGTAGGCAGGTCTTGCGCGCCGCGACGCAGTATCATTACGTATTGTTGTCCGATTCCCAACAGCCGCCCCCCGAAACCAGGAACCAACGATGAAACTCAACGACACCAATCTTGCCCTTTCCTCGCAACAGGTCAGCCTCGACGTGCTGCTCGAGAAGTATGCCAAGGATGGCGAAAAGACCGTAGAGCAGGTGCGCAGGCGGGTGGCGGCGGCGCTGGCGGCGGTGGAGAAGGATCCGGCCCGATGGGAGCCGGTGTTCTGCGAGGCGCTGGAAAAAGGCTTCATTCCGGGCGGCCGGATCAATTCCGCGGCCGGAACACGGCTCTCGGCCACGCTCATCAATTGTTTTGTACAGCCGGTCGGGGACTCGGTTTCCGAAACGGTGGACGCCAAGCCGGGCATCTATCTGGCGCTGATGGAGGCGGCGGAGACCATGCGCCGCGGCGGCGGTGTCGGCTATGACTTCTCCGCGATCCGGCCGCACGGCGCGCTGGTGCGCGGCACACAGAGCAGTGCCAGCGGCCCGGTGTCCTACATGCGCGTGTTCGACCAGAGCTGCGAGACCGTGGAATCGGCCGGTTCCCGCCGTGGCGCGCAGATGGGCGTCCTGCGCTGCGATCATCCCGATATCGAGCGCTTCATCCACGCCAAGGACGAGGGCGGCCTCAGCAATTTCAACGTCAGCGTCGCCGTCACCGACGGCTTCATGCGCGCGGTGGAAGCTGAGGGCGACTGGGAATTGGTGCCCACAGTGCCACCCGGCGCGGGGCAGGGCGCTGCGCCGGCGAAGCCGCGCGCCGACGGCCTGTGGGTGTACCGCACGGTCAAGGCCCGCGACCTGTGGAAACAGATCATGGAATCGACGTACGACCACGCCGAGCCTGGAGTGATTTTCATCGACCGGGTGAACGACGACAACAACCTTTCCTACTGCGAGACCATCGAGGCGACCAACCCGTGTGGCGAGGAACCGCTCCCAGCCTACGGCTGCTGCTGCCTCGGCAGCGTCAATCTCACGCCGTTTGTATCGCAGCCGTTCGCGCCCAAGGCGCGCTTCGATTTCGAGTCGTTCGCGAAAGTCACCAAAGTGGCGGTGCGCATGCTAGACAACGTGCTTGACGCCACCGTGTGGCCGCTGCCTCAGCAGAAGCAGGAGGCGCACGACAAGCGCCGCATCGGACTGGGTTTCACCGGGCTGGGCGATGCGTTGATCATGCTTGGCTTGCGTTACGACACGCAAGAAGCACGGGCCATGGCAGGGCGGATCGCAGAGGCGATGCGCGACCAGTCCTACGCGGCCTCCGTGGAACTGGCGCAGGAGAAGGGCGCCTTTCCGCTGCTCGATGCGGAGCAGTATCTCGCCGCGCCGCGTTTCGCTTCGCGGTTGCCGCAAGCGCTCAAGCAGGCGATCCGCAAGCATGGTCTGCGCAATTCGCACCTGCTGTCGATCGCGCCGACGGGCACCATTTCGCTCGCCTTCGCCGACAACTCGGCCAATGGCATAGAGCCGCCGTACTCGTGGACCTACCAGCGCAAGAAACGCGAGTCCGACGGAACGCACAAGGTCTACGAAGTCGAGGACCACGCCTGGCGTCTGTACCGCCATCTCGGCGGCAACGTCGAGAAGCTGCCTCAGCAATTCGTGACCGCGCTGGAAATCTCCGCGCTCGACCACATGCGCATGGTCGCGGCGGTGGCGCCGTTCGTGGACTCGGCGATCAGCAAGACCGTGAACGTGCCGGAGGACTATCCCTTTGACAATTTCAAGGACCTCTATTTCGAGGCCTGGAAGTCGGGGCTAAAAGGCATCACCACATATCGTCCCAACAGCGTGCTTGGGAGCGTGCTTTCGGTGACTGCCCGTGAGGAAGCGCCGAACGACCTCGATACTTCGGATGCGGACCGCCGCATCCGGCTGGAGGCGGCGCCGAAGCCGGCGCTGTCGAGCCTGCGCTGGCCGAGCAGTCCGCGGCTCGCGGCCGGCAATCCGGCGTGGACCTACATGGTGGAATCGCCCTTCGGCCAGTTCGCGATCTTCGTCGGCCACGTCGACAACGGCGACCCGCATGCCTTCGAAGTCTGGGTCAACGGCGCCGAGCAGCCGCGCGGAATCGGTGCGGTGGCCAAGACGCTATCCATGGACATGCGCGCGCAGGACAAGGCCTGGCTGCGTATGAAGCTCGACATCCTGTCGCGCACCGCCGGCGACGATGCCTTCGTTTGCTCGCTGCCGCCGGACGGGAAAGCCATGCGCGTGCCGAGCGTGGTGGCCGCTTTTGGCCGCATCGTGGCCTGGCGTGTCGATCAACTGGGCGCGCTCGCTGCGCGCGACGCGCGATCGCCGGTGCTCGATGCGTTGTTTGCGAAAAAGGAACCCAAGACCGGCACCGACGGCACCATGTCCTGGTCGGTGGACGTCTTCAACCCGAGTTCGGGCGATGATTTCGTGCTGATCCTCAAGGAGCTGGTGCTGCCTTCGGGCCAGCGCCGGCCGTACTCGGTGTGGATGGCCGGCACTTATCCGCGCTCGCTCGATGGATTGTGCAAGCTGCTATCGCTGGACATGCGCGTCATCGACCCGGCCTGGATCGGCATGAAGCTGCGCAAACTGCTCAACTATGCCGAGCCGCTGGGTGACTTCATGGGGCGCGTGCCTGGCGAAAATCGCCAGCAGAACTGGCCCAGCACCGTGGCCTACGTGGCGCGGCTCATCATCCATCGCTACGCCATGCTGGGTGTGCTCGATGAGCGCGGCTATCCGGTGAACGAAATGGGCGTGCTCGAGATCCCCGAGGCCGCGCGCGAACGCGAAGAATTGCGGGTATTGCCGGGCAAACGCTGCAAGGAGTGCGGCAACACCGCGGTCATCAGGAAGGACGGCTGCGAGTTCTGCACCGCCTGCGGCGCGATCGGCGCGTGCGGCTGAAGGAGTGAAGGAGTGAAGGGTGAAAGTCCTCAATCCTCAATCCTCAGTCCTGCTTCTCCCTTCACCCTTCACGCCTCCACAAAAAATACGAGACATTCGGGCGCCGGACCTGTATAGTGCGCGCCAAGGATTTTGGTTCGCGTCAATCGGTCCGCGTCTCAGCCCTTTCGTGGTGGTCGTTCTTCCCCGAAGTTTTCAACCCTAGTCGATTCTGCCTGAACCGGTTCGGAAGCGTGGCTTCCGCAGGCTGTTTCAGGAGATATCCATTACTACGTCATTCGAAGGCCTCGGCCTGCGTGCCGAGCTGATCCGCGCTGTCGCCGATCAGGGTTACACGCAACCCACCCCGGTGCAGGCGCAAGCCATCCCGGTCATCCTGCAGGGCCGCGATATTCTTGCCGGCGCCCAGACCGGCACCGGCAAGACCGCGGGCTTCACCCTGCCGCTGTTGCAATTGCTTTCGGCGAAACCGGCTGGCGTCAACGCATCCCGCCCAATCCGTGCGCTGATCCTCACACCGACGCGCGAACTGGCCGCGCAGGTCGAGGAAGCCGTGCGCACTTACGGCAGCCACCTGCGCCTTCGCTCCGCGAGCGTTTACGGCGGCACCAGCATGAGCCAGCAAATTCGCGCGCTGCGCCAGGGCGTGGATATCCTGGTCGCCACGCCTGGGCGGCTGCTGGACCACCTTGAGCAGAGAACGGCGGATCTTTCCAACGTCGAATTCCTGGTGCTCGACGAGGCCGATCGCATGCTCGACATGGGCTTCATCCGCGACATTCGCCGCATCCTCACCTCGCTGCCCGGGAAAAGGCAGAACCTGTTCTTCTCCGCCACATTCTCCAAGGAGATTCGCGGACTTGCCGATTCCTTTCTAAAGGCGCCGGTAGAGGTTGCAGTGGCAAGAACGGATGCCACGTCGAACCTGATTTCACAGGTCGTGCATCCGGTGGACAGGGACCGCAAGCGTGCGCTGCTCACGCACCTGATCACCAGCGGCGACTGGCGCCAGGTCCTGGTATTCTCCCGTACCAAGCACGGTGCGAGCCGTCTCGCGGAGCAACTGGATCGCGACGGCATCACGGCCGACGCCATCCACGGCAACAAGAACCAAAGTCAACGCACCCGGGTGCTCAGCCAGTTCAAGGCAGGGAAGTTGCGCGTGCTGGTGGCGACCGACGTCGCCGCCCGCGGACTCGACATCGAACTGCTGCCGCACGTGGTGAATTTCGAACTACCCAATGTTTCGGACGATTACATGCACCGCATCGGCCGCACCGGCCGCGCCGGGGCCGATGGCTGCGCCGTGTCCCTGGTGTGCAGCGAGGAAACCGGCTTCCTGCGCGATATCGAACGCATGATGCAACGACGCGTCGAACGCGTGGTGGTCGAGGGGTTCGAACCCGGCTGCGGCATGGCGAGATTCGATGCTGCGCCGCCGCCTGCGGCAAGGCATGCGCGATCGCAGCAACAGCGTCCGCAGCGCAACAGGCAGGGCCCGGCCAACGGCGCCCGCGGGCGTAATGGCCGCAATGGCGACAGGCCGCAGGGCGGGCAGCCGTTCCGGCGTTCGGAGCCGCAGCAACGCCGCAGCCGGCCGGCGGCGGCCCTGCTCGGCGGCGATCGCTGAACCGAGGCGCCGCCTTGGACGCGGTGATTTCGTTTTCGAAACCAAAGTGGAGAATGACATGAACATCTTCGTCGGCAACCTTGCACCTGAAGTTACCGAAACCGATCTACTCGAACTGTTCAAGCCCTTCGGCGAGGTGAAATCGACGGAAGTGAAGCGCGAACTGTTTTCCGGTGTCGGCAAGGGTTTCGGCTTCGTCGAGATGCCTGGCCGCAACCACTCGCTTGCTGCAATTGCCGGATTGAACGGCAAGGAATTCAAGGGCCAGCCGCTGCGCGTCAACGAAGCGCATGAATTCCCGTCGAGAGGCAGGAGAAGGTGAAAAATGCCGTGACGGCCGTGACGGCGGTGACGATCGTGACGGCGTGACGAGGGATGAGGGACGGGTGACGAGTGATGGGGGATGGGCAATGGGTGATGAGTGAGGGGAAAAGCCTCTGTAAAAAAAGGGCCGCATCGCGGCCCTTGCTTTTTCCTATCGGTCACTTTTCACCCATTACTCATCACTCTTCACTTGTCTCCTGACAAGTTCGGCAAAAGCATTCGCCGGCAGCGGCACGCTGAAATAGTAGCCCTGGTAGGCATCGCAGCCCGCGGCCCGTAGAAATTCGAGCTGGGCCTTGGTTTCCACGCCTTCCGCGGCCACTCCCAGGCCGAGGTTCTTGGCCATCGCGATGATCGCGCTGACGATCGCCGCGTAGTTGCTGTCCACGGTGATGTCGGCAATGAAGGACTTGTCGATCTTGAGCTGGTGCACCGGAAACCGCTTGAGATAAGCCACGCTCGAATAGCCGGTGCCGAAATCGTCGATACACAGGTGTACCCCCAGTTCCTCGAGACGCAAGAGCGTGGCAATGGTGTCGCCGGAGCGGTCCATGATGGCATTCTCGTTAATATCCAGTTCCAGGTGATCCGCGCCCAGGCCGGAACCGCGCAGGACCTCGCTGATCGTCTCCAGCAGGTTTCCCTGCTTGATCTGCAGCGGTGACAGATTCACAGACAATCGCAACGGTGGCAGGCCTTCCTTTTGCCACGCGCGCAGCTGTGCGCATGCTGCCTTCAATACCCAGCTGCCGATGTCCAGGATGAGGCTGGATTCTTCCGCCACCGGGATGAATTTCCCCGGGGGCACCAGTCCTTCCGGGCTCTTCCAGCGCACCAGCGCTTCCATGCCGATGATCTCCCCGGTCTTCATGTCCACGGTCGGCTGGTACTGCAGCAGGAATTCGCCTTTCGCCAGCGCGCGCTTCAGTTTCGCCTCCATCTCGAGGCGCTCCGCGGCAAACGGCGCCATGCCTTCATCGTAGAACTGAAATTGCTGCCAGCCGCCGCGATTCTTGGCGTGATACATCGCGATGTCGGCGTTTTTCACCAGGTGCTCGATGTCTTCGGCGTCGCGCGGGTAGAGGGTGATGCCCACGCTCGCGGAGACCAGCATGTCGCGACCCTCGATCACTATCGGATCGGACAGCGCGGCCCTGATCTTTTCGGCGACGGCAGATACCTGCGCCGCATCGTTCACGCCCTCGATGATGACGGTGAACTCGTCGCCGCCGAGGCGGGCAATGGTGTCAATTTCGCGCAGGAAACCCTTGAGCCGCTCGGCGATGGTCTTTAGCACGCGATCGCCGGCGGCGTGCCCGAGGCTGTCGTTGATCTGCTTGAAGCGGTCCAGGTCGAGAAACAGCAGCCCCACCATCGTCTGCTCGCGGCGGGCTCGCACGATGGCCTGGCGCAGCCGGTCGTAGAACAACGAGCGGTTGGGCAGGCCGGTGAGCACGTCGTACTGGGCGAGAACGGCAAGGCGCTCCTCGAAGCGCTTGCGCTCGGTGACATCGTCAATGATGCCTTCGAGCGCGAGAATCGCACCAGAGGGATCGCGCACCGCCTGCGCCTTTTCCGACACCCACTTCACCGCGCCGTCGGCGCAGACGATCTGGTACTCGATGACGAAACGCTCGCCGTGCGCGAGCTTGTCGCGGATTTCGTCCACGACCCAGCCGCGATCGTCGGGATGCACCAGTTGAATGAAGGAAATTTTGCGGTTGTCCACCAGGTCGCCGGCCGAATAGCCGGTCAGGTGCATGGCGCCGTCGCTGACGAACTCGAGGGTCCAGTGATCGTCGAGGCGACATCGGTAAGCCATGCCGGGCAGGTTTCGCAGCAGCGTGGACATGGCCCGCTCCTGTTCCCGCAGCGCCGACTCCGCGGCGCGGTTCGCGAACACGTGACCGCCTTCGCCGCGGACCACGATAGCATCGGCAGAGCGTTCAAGCAGATTCCGATAGCGCTCTTCGGACTGTCCGCGCGCGATGAACTCGCCCGCGATGGCGCCGATCGTGGCGCCGGTCTTGAGGAGCCGCTCGCTTTGCAGTCGCGGCTGCCGGCCTGCGAACTCCAGGACACCCAAAATCTGGCCGCCCGCGAGTAGCGGAAAAGCGAAGGCCGAGCGCAGCCCGACTTGCACGGCAGCCTGCGCGCGAGCTGATGCGGACGCGGCGGGCATGTCTTCGAGCATACACGGTTGCCCGGTCCGGAGTACCGTGCGCACCGGGTCCCCCGAATGCGGCAGGGCCGAGGTGCCGCGAACCATTTCCACGAAGGCAGTGTTATCCAGAAAGGGCGCGTGCCACTGCTGCGTGCAGATCAGTTCATGGGTCGGTTCGTCTTCCCGCCATCGCGCGCCGAAGTCCCAATGCAGCACCGTGCAGACGGCGCGGATGATGCGGTCGAGCGCATCCTCCGGCAAGGGCGCATCCGCAAGGACCCGGCCCACCGTCTGCAGCAGCGAAAGGTGCATCTCGGGCCCGTCGCCCTGTGCAGTGGATTCGTCGATCAGCATGCAGGACTGTTGTCGCTTCGATTGTCCACAGGTTTGCGCCGGTCGCGACGGCGGCGCTGGCCGCGGTGGGCGGCCGGCAGGCGCGGCGCTCCGACAAAAAACGCCCGCCGATGGCGGGCATGGCAAGTAGCAGGCACTTGCGGATATGCACGCACGCAAGAAGCATGCAATTCGACCCTGAAGTCTAAATCAGAACGCCACGCAACGGGCGGCCGAAGCGCTGTTCATGCGCAGGCCCGATGCGGGCGCCACCATGCACGCTGATTCCGCAGTGCGCGCTACTCAACGGCTGGCTTTGCTTTTACAATCGCCCGTGCCCGGCGATTGGGAAGGCGGCTTTCAGCAACCGGAAGAGCATGAATTCGACAACCGAGAAGTTGACTGCACTGCGTGTGATCCCGGTATTGCGGCTGGCCACGCGCCCGGAAGCGGAATCCGCCATCGATTGTCTCGTCGAGGCGGGATTCAAGACGGTCGAAGTGACGCTGACGACGCCGGGTGCAATTGAACTCATTGCATCGCTGCGCCGCCGTAGCGGCGAAGATTTTCTGGTCGGCGCCGGAACCGTGCTCGATCTCGACACCGCGAAAGCCTGCCTGAAGGCCGGAGCGGATTATCTGGTTTCCCCTTGTGTGGTGGCGGGGATGGGTAAACTCGCCAGCGATGCCGGCAGGGCGGCGCTAGCGGGCGGCTTCACCCCGACCGAGGTATTGGCGGCGTGGCGCGAGGGCGCGGCCATGGTGAAGGTATTTCCCGCCGCCACCGGCGGCCCCGCGCACCTCGCCGCGCTGCATGCGATCTATCCGCAGATTCCGTTGTGCCCGACGGGCGGCGTGTCGGCCGCCAACCTGCTCGATTACTTCAAGGCCGGTGCCGCCGTGGTCGGCATTGGCAACAACGTGATCGACCAGAAAGCGCTGGCCGACGGCGATCGCGCGCGGGTGATCAGTCACGCCCGGAGCTTCCTCGAGCTGGCGCAACGCGCGGGGGGCTGAGAATGACGCGCATGGATATCGTGTCTCTGGGCGAACCGCTGTACGAGTTCAGCCAGATACCGGGAGAAGGAGTCCGTTATCTGCAGGGATTCGGCGGTGATACCGCGAACTGCGCGGTCGCCGCCGCGCGACTGGGCGCGAAGGCGGGTTACATCACGCGGCTGGGCGACGACGAGTTCGGCCGGCAATTTCTCCAGCTATGGCGCGACGAGGGACTGGACATCTCCGGCGTGGGCATCGACCCGCAGGCGCATACCGGGGTTTACTTCATCACGCACGGGCCGGACGGTCACGTGTTCAGCTACCTGCGCAAGGGCTCTGCGGCGAGCCGCATGCGGCCGGCGGACTTGCCACTCGAGCTGATCAGGGGGACGAAGTTCTTTCATACATCCGGAATCAGCCAGGCGATCAGCGACAGTGCCTGCGATACGGTGTTTGCCGCCGTGGAAGCCGCGCGGGGCGCCGGCGTCAGGATCGCTTACGATTCCAACTTGCGGCTGCGGCTGTGGCCGCTGGCCCGCGCCCGTGCAGTGATCCGCGCCACCATTGTGCTTACCGACTATTTCCTGCTCAGCATGGAAGATGCCGAGGCGCTGAGCGGCAAAAAAGATGCGGACGCCATACTCGATTGGTGCCATACAGCCGGTGCGAAAGTGGTCGCGCTGAAACTGGGCGCGGCGGGGGTGGTCGGGAGCGATTCGAAGCGGCGCGAAAAGATTGCCGGTTACGTGGTCAACTGCGTCGATGCCACAGGGGCGGGTGACTGCTTTGCCGGTGCGCTGCTGTCGCGAATGGCGGCGGGTGACGATTTCTGGGAAGGACTGCGCTACGCCAATGCGGCCGCGGCCCTCGCGACCACTGGGTTCGGAGCGGTCGCGCCGTTGCCCAGGCCGGATGCGGTCCGCCGACTGCTATCAGGTTCCGCTTTGCAGGGCCGCAAATAATCGCGGATGCCGCCGCCCGGGTAGGGGTGAATCAGCGCGTTTTCTTGCGCACCAGGATAAGGACGACAAGCAAGACAAGTCCGCCTACAAGCCACGCGTCGAGCAAGGACATCTTATACCCCCTTCAACAGCCGCGTTCCCCGCGGCGATTCAGCATCCGCGATTGTACGCGATTGAGAAATCCATGAAACACTGCGCGCCCGGAAAAGCACTACCTGGTAAATTTTCCGGCTTCATTCACCTTTGTCGTTCACGTACTCGTACTCGACCACTTTCTTGTCTTTCACGTAGGGCGCCGACGCCGCGCTGAATTCCGCGAAATGCCGGGACTTCAGATGCAATTCGAAAGCCGCCCGGTTCTTGTAGATTTCGTAGAGCAGGATATGATCCGGCACGCCCTTTTGCACCAGCACATCGAAGCGCTGACAACCGGGCTCCTCGGCCAGCGACTTGCGCGCGTTCTCCTTGATCAGGGCAATGAAGGGCTCGAGCGCTCCGGGGAGAAGATAGAAATCGACGGTGATGAGAAAGCGGTCCATGAGATCCGTGACAAATAAGCGGCGAACGGTGGTCGCTTTTATTCCCTCTGCGGCACCCGCGGCCGGGGCGGTTTTCCTACGGGTCTGTACAGTGTTCGCTTCGAACCATACTGATAAGCGGGCTGAGACGCAACCATGAGCGACCAGGGACGCATCCGGGTGCGGCTGGCGCTGATGGGCCTCGTATTGTGCCTCCTTGCCCCCTGGCCGAGCCGCGCTGACGACCTGCCGTTGCTGAGCGTCGGCGTGCGGGCGCGCGTCTCAGGGATGACCGTGCTAGGAGAAGAGCAGCCGGAGGTATTTCAGCAGTACGACGCAGTGGCGAGCTTCGGGCTACCCTGGCGGCAATATTCCGAGTCAGGCTGGGGAGCGGGCACGCGGCTGATGGCGAGCGCCGGCGCTCTTCGAGGAGCAGGCAAAACCGCGCTCGTCGTTTCTCTCATCCCCGTTCTCGCCCTTGGGAGTCAAGACGGGCGATTTACATTGGACCTGGGTATTGGAGGAGCCCTGCTCAGCGAGAGTCAGTTTGGGACGCAGGACTTCGGCGGACCCTTCCAATTTGCCTTAACCGTGGGCGCCGGCGTTCCGCTCTACGATCACCTCGGGCTGGGCTACCGGTTCCTGCACTATTCCGACGCAGGCATTAACGGACCTGACACCACGGGTGCGGATTTCCACATGGTCGAGCTCACCTACCGCTTCTGACACCTGGGGTGTCTCCTCGCCGTCGCTTCCCCATTGGTCCGAGCCGCTCCCATTCCTTCATCCTTCATCCTTCATCCTTCATCCTTCATCCTTGCTCTTCAACCCCGCGGTCAGCACGAAGCGCATGGCCTCTTCCCGCGACATCGGCACCGGAGTGATTTGGTTGCGCGGCATCATCACGGTGTAGCCGCCGACCTGGTAGCTCATCGGCAGATACACCGCCACCTCGTTCTCGTTACCGACGCCCGCGGGCATGTCGGAGAAATCGTTGCGGGTCAGGAACCCCAACAGTCGCATGTCGGTGCCCGGAAGCTGCACCGAGACCACCCGTAGAGTTTCGCTGGTCTTCTCGTCCGCAAGCAGGCCGAACAGGTCCTTTAGCGCCCTGTACACCACCTTGATCAGCGGGATCTTCAGCAGAAGATTCTCGCCGAGCCTGATCAGTTGCCTGAACAGCCAGGCCCGCATCAGCAGGCCGATCAGGAAAATGAGGACCAGCGCTGCGAGCAGGCCCATGCCGGCACGGTAATACTCGTCCGGCATCAGCAACAGCAGCTGCTTGCCGAGAAAGCGTTCGACTGCCGCGAACAACCAGGCCACCAGATAAATCGTTGCCAGGATGGGCAGGATCGTGAGGACCCCGGTCAGGAAGACTCTCCCAATAGATTTCATTCGTGCTCCAATCAAAAGTTGTGTAGCGGACTGCCGCAATGTACCAGACACCGGCATCGGCGCGTCACCGCTCGCGCGGAAAACAACTTCTTACCACGAAGGCACGAAGACACGAAGACACGAAGAGAAGTACACGAATTGCCTGAGTTCATGTGCGGGCGCGAAGCTAGGGATTGGAATGGTCCAATATCCACTGGTTCAACAACACTCGAACAGAAACATGCGTTCCTGGTTTTCTTCGTGTCTTCGTACCTTCGTGGTGAGATTGGCTTCATGTTCATTGCATGAAACGGATGTCGCCGAAGAACGCCGTGGCGGATTCACCGGTGTTGTCGGTATCCGTGGCGAGCACCACGCCGGAAATCGCCGGCGGGTCCTCGCCGAATGCTGCGCGGAAGTCCGCCGCGACGTCCCGCCTTATCGTGACCCACTGGCCTAAATTCGCGCTTCCGCTTTCGACGACGATTACCCGCACCCGGTCGGTGTAGGCACTCCAGACCGAGGTGCCCGCGGCGGCCTTGCCGTCCCAGACGTAGCACAGCGCGGCAAGCGGAATATCCGCACCGTAAAGGCGTGCCAGCCGGATTCTGGCGCGCGCTGAAAACGGCAGCTTGCGGATATCGTAGTCGAAAAGCACGTAAACCCGCGCCGGGTAATCGTCGCCCGCCTTGGTGGCGATATCGGAGTTCGTCACCAGGTTGAGTATCTTCCAGCGCCACTCGATAACCGGATGGGTGCGCGCATCGAGTTGCAGTGGGTGCGCCACGCCGGCCATCGAGGCCTGCGCATCGGCCCGCAGAACTATTGCGTCGGCGTCCCGCACCAGCGAATACCGCGTATGCCTGCCGATTGCCGGGAAAGTCATCAGTTTCCAGGGCGCGGGAAGCGACTCGCCGGGTAGCGCCGAGGAAAAAGACGCGAGTACCGGGGATTCAGCCGCCTTCGCCGCGCAACTCAGGCTGACGGCAGCAGCAAGCAGCAGGGCCGCGAAGGTGCGGCTCACGGCTCACCGCCCGAATCCATCGCTGGCAAAAAACCTTCGCGCAGCAGGCGTTGATAATCCTCGGGCCGATCCACGTCCCAATGCACGGGGAGTTCATGCCAGCGCCAGGCGAGATTGCGCAGTCGTTGGCGCGTTTCCTCCATTACCGTGGCGCTTCCCCAAGTCATCGCGTCGAAAAGTCCCGGCAAGGCTTGTGAAAGCCCGACCAGAACATAGCCTCCGTCTTCCGTCGGAGCGAATACCGCGTCGCAGCCCTGGCGCAGCGCGCGCGCAGCCTCACGCAGGTCGGCGGCAGTAAGCGAAAAGCAATCGCTTCCAGTGAGCAGCGCGTGCCGTGAGCGGGTCAGCGCATCCTCGAGGGCGCTGTGCATTCTCGCGCCGAGGTCACCTTCGCGCTGCCGGCGCAGCGTAACCTGGAAACGGTCGCGGCAGCTTGAGAAAAAATCGTCATCAGTGGTCGGTGCGCACCACCGTTCCACCGGGCCTGCACCCCAGGCACGTGCCACGGCAAGCGCGCGCTCGACCAAGTTGCGGTACAACTGCGCCGCGCCGTGTTCGCCCAACAGGGGGATCAGTCGGGTCTTCACGCTGCCGGCGACCGGCGCGCGCGCAAATATCAAAACGCTGACGTCATTGGCGGCGGCCATAATAGATTTCTGCGAGCCGTTCCGGCTCCGCGCCGAGGAAGAAGGCGAGCCGCAACCGGAACATCAGCGCGATGGTGCGCCAGATGCCGTGCTTTTCCCACCGCCGGGAGGATGCGATGAGGCATTGACCCAGGCACAACGGCTGGCCGTGGCGCTTGAGCCCGGCGGACAGCGCGACATCTTCCATCAGCGCAATGGCGGGAAATCCCCCGACTTCATCGAACAAGCGGCGCTCGATGAACAGGCCCTGGTCACCGGTGGCGACCCCGGTGAGGCGCGAGCGCCGGTTCATCATCCATTCGACTACGCGCAGCATCGGCGCGGCACCGGTAAGCCTGACGGCGAAGTGTCCCCAGCGGCAGCCTGATTCGCGCAAGCCATCGAGGATGAGGCGCTCGGCGTCTTCGGGGAGGCGGGCGTCGGCGTGCAGGAACAGCAGCACGTCGCCGCCGGCGAGCGCAGCGCCCGCGTTCATCTGCAGCGCGCGCCCGCGCGGCGAGGTCAGCGCCCGGTCAACCAGCGGCGAGGCCCTTGCAACGGTGCAGTCCTGGCTGCCGCCGTCGGCGAGAATCAACTCCACTCCGCGTAGGCGCAGCCGCTGCAAAGGCTGGAGAAACGAAACGATATCCGGCGCCTCGTCAAGCGTCGGAACGACAACAGACAAGGATGAAGGCGGAAGGCGGAAGGCGGAAGGAGAATCAGAAGCCTTTGAACTTACTTCATCCTTCATCCTTCATCCTTGCTGTTCAACGCCCAGTCGTAATCCAGAAACTGCAGTCTGGCCTTCCGGTCGCGGATCGTTTGTTGGTACTTCGGTTCGTCGGCAAGCTGGGCAGCGTAGTGCGCCAGCCAGGCCTCGACCGATCCCTGTCGCGCGGCGAAATCCTTGCCGTACCAGTCGAAAATCTTCGATACTTCGAGCCTGCCGTTCTGCGGGTTGAAGTGATTGCGCGACCGGTCGGAAAGAAAGCGCACAACGCTATCTTCGAGTTGCGCCTCCAGTCTGCTGGCAACGTAGGCTTCGTTGCGCAGCGCCGGACAACCGATCGAGGCGCAGTTTGCCGCCATGTGAATGCGCGGTTCGTCGAAGACTCCCGCCGCGCGGATCAAGCCGTGTTCGACATCGTCGAGGGTACGCGCCTTGCCCAGCAACGAGAAGAAACGCTTCTTCCATGGGCTGGTGATGAGCGAACCGAGTTCCTTGATCGACTTCACTCCCGGATATCCGGTGAGAATCAGCTCGACGGTATAGGCGTTGTAGGCATTGATCAGGAAGGCGAGCTTCTCGGGCTTGGTCCAGCCGTCGTACTCCGACTGGGTCACCGCCGAAAGCCCGTCGAGATAGCTTTTCAGCTCCTGGCGATCGGCCTTGAATCCGCTGTAACCGACCTGGGAAGCGTGTCCGCCGGGAAGCCAGACTACATGCTTCTGCGTCAGCGCGTCCCACTTCGCGTGCGAGTGGTCGAATGCGGCTTCGACTGTCGAAGCGAACAACAGGATCACACCTGACGCAAAGGCGCAAAGACGCAAAGAAAATCTGGAACGGTGATTCATGCCTGCTCCCTTTGCCCCCTTACTCCTCACGCCTCTCGCCTCTCGCCTCACGCTATCCCCTCATCCACGCGTGATAGCGTGCCAACCACTTCAGGACATTCTGCGGCGCATGCGCGCGCTTCCAGTTGCCCGCGGCGTACTTGTTGGCCTCGGACAGCGTCGGATAAATATGGATGG
>JBQTIV010000050.1:0-30526 GCA_052387775.1 Betaproteobacteria bacterium | reverse complement strand
TTTTAGCCGCGCAGCGGCTCAAAGTCATGCCGCAACTAAAGTCCGGGGACCCCGGCTTTCCGATGCGATAATTCAACTTGAAGCTGGCCGGGCAGTCGCTGTGCAACTCGCTTGCGCAGAGGACAACATCGCGCATGAGGCGCCGGCACGGCGCATCGAGCGCTGTTGCTGTGAAGGCTGACTTTTAGCCGCGCAGCGGCTCAAAGTCATGCCGCAACTAAAGTCCGGGGACCCCGGCTTTCCGATGCGATAATTCAACTTGAAGCTGGCCGGGCAGTCGCTGTGCAACTCGCTTGCGCAGAGGAAAGTCCGGGCTCCACAGAGCAGGATGCCGGTTAACTGCCGGACGCCGCGAGGCGATGGAAAGTGGCACAGAGAACAGACTGCCGATGGCCGACGCCAGGCTTTGCGGCCGCAAGGTCGCGAAGTCTCGCTCCTGTAGCGAGAACGGCGTCGGATCAGGCGATGGTGAAACGGTGCACGCTCCGCAAGGGGCGCGGGCGGTCGCGAGACTGTCGGGTAAGAGCCCACCGCGGACGTGGCGACACGGACGGCACGCCAAACCCCATCCGGAGCAAGACCAAATAGGGGAGCGACAGCGTGGCTCGCGCTGCTCCCGGGTAGGTCGCTCGAGCCGGCAGGCAACTGCCGGCCCAGATGAATGACTGCCGGGCCCCACAGGGTGCCCCACAGAACCCGGCTTACAGGCCAGCTTCACTCTTTTCCGCGTACTTGCTTCCTACCAGGAAATCGCGTCCCGGACTCGAGTCTCGACACCTGCGGGCAATTCATCGAATTAACTTTAACTAAATCTTATAAGTATTTATTTTTTAGCAAGTAACTGCCCTTGTTTCGATGGGGATTCAGGAGTCCCCTGTAAGTCTTTGTCGTAACTGAATAAAACTGGCTGGCTCCCCTTGACCTGCCATTTTTTTTCAACTAGAGTGGGGAAAAGTAGGGTTTTGTGGGAAAACCTGAAAATTCCAATACTTCCGGTGAAACACTAAATGTTTCAGGGGGTGACAGCACTAAGCCTCGATGCCAAGGGTCGCCTTGCCGTTCCAACACGGCATCGCGACGCCTTGCAGTCTGGCGATGGAAGTAAGCAAGTACTTACAGCGCATCCTCACCGCTGCCTCTTGCTCTATCCCGTGCCGGCGTGGGAACCCATCCGTGCCCGGATCATGAGTTTCTCCAGTTTCGATCCGCAGTCCAGTTTGTGGAAGCGGCTCCTGGTCGGTTTCGCGGAGGAAGTCGAACTGGATGCCTCAGGTCGGCTGCTGGTTTCACCGGAATTGCGCAAGTTCGCCGGGCTGGAGAAGCAAGTGATGCTGGTCGGGCAGGGCAGTCACTTCGAAATCTGGAGCCAGAGCACTTGGGAGAAGCAGCTCGATCAGCTTGCAACAGGCAGCGACAAGCTGCCCCCGGGGATGGAGAACTTCGCGCTGTGAGATCGAGCCGATCACCACTTGAGCTCACATCAAACGGTACTGCTTGAGGAAGCACTCGAGGCACTGCGCATCAAGGCCGATGGCATCTACGTGGATGGCACCTTTGGGCGCGGCGGACACAGCCGTCAGGTTCTGGCGCGACTTGGCAGCTCGGGGAAGCTGATCGCTCTGGACCGCGATGCCATGGCGATCTCCGCGGCAATGGAAATAACCGATCCGCGTCTTGCCGTATTTCATGCGCGTTTCGGCTCATTGCGGGAGATGGTTCACCGAGCGGGTGTTGCGCATGTCGACGGTGTGCTGCTCGATCTTGGCATGTCCTCGCCGCAACTTGACCAAGCGGACAGGGGATTCAGCTTCCGCTTCGACGGGCCGCTGGACATGCGCATGGATACGAGCGGGGGACAGACCGCGGCGCAATGGCTGGAACAGTCTTCGGAACGGGAGATCGGGGAGGTCATCAGGCGTTATGGCGAAGAACGGTTTGCTAAGCAGATTGCAAGAGCGATTGTTGCGGCTCGATCGCGAGGGCCTGTCGACCGCACACGGCAACTTGCCGAGATCGTGGCAAAAGCCGTTCCCACGCGCGAGCCACATCAGGACCCGGCGACGCGCACCTTCCAAGCTATACGGATTCACGTTAATCAGGAGCTTGAAGAATTGGCGGTGATGCTGCCTCAGTGCCTCGAGGTCCTTACTGACGGCGGCCGACTGGTAGTGATCAGTTTCCACTCCCTGGAGGATCGCATCGTCAAGAAGTTCATGCGCACGCATTCGCAACCCGGCGCGCTGCCGGCGCGACTGCCGCTGCGCGCGCGCGAATTGCCGAAACCCCGCCTCAAGCTGATTGGCAAACCAGTCTTTCCCTCCGAGTCCGAGATTGCGGCCAACCCCCGCGCACGCAGCGCGGTGATGCGGGTGGCGGAAAAGATCGCGGCATGATCAAGCTCAATCTCGTGCTGGCGGGAATTCTGGTCGTTTGTGCGCTGGCGCTGGTGACCTCGCAGCACAAAGCGCGAAGGCTTTTCGTGGAATTGCAGAAGCAGCAGGAAGTCGCCAAGCAGCTCGAAGTCGAATATGGCCAGTTGCAGCTGGAACAAAGTACCTGGGCAATGCATTCCCGCGTCGAGAAGATCGCGGCCAACAATCTGCACATGCGTGTACCGCCGGCGGCACGCGTGCATTTCGTTCCTCCCCCTCCCGCGCCGTCCAACCCATGAGATCCTCCCTTAGTCCGGCACTCTCGGTTCGCCTGCCCGTGTGGCGTGCGCGGCTGCTGTTGCTGCTGGTTTTCTGCGGGTTCATGGTGCTGGTGGCGCGGGCTTTTTATTTGCAAGGGCTGCATAACGATTTTCTGCAGCAGAAAGGCGAGACGCGCTACGCGCGAGTGGTCGAGATTTCCGCGCATCGCGGCATGGTAACCGACCGGCACGGCGAACCGCTCGCGGTGAGCACGCCCGTGGAATCGGTGTGGGCATCGCCCGCGGACGCCGAACTCAGCGTCGAGCAAAGAGCGAAGCTCGCTCGCCTGCTCGGCATGGATGCGGCGGAACTGCGCAGACGGCTCGCCGACAGCGAGCGCGAGTTCGTGTATCTCAAGCGCCAGTTGCCCCCCGAGCAGGCCGCGAAAGTCGTGCAACTCAATCTTCCCGGCGTGTTCCTGCAACGCGAGTACCGCCGCTACTACCCGGCAGCGGAAGTCACTGCACACGTGGTCGGCTTTACCGGGGTGGACGACAACGGACAGGAAGGCATCGAACTGGCGTACCAGGAATGGCTTGCCGGAAAACGCGGCAGCCGGCGCGTAATCAAGGACAGGCTCGGGCGGATCGTCGAGGACGTGGAGAGCATCCGCGCGCCCCAGCAGGGTCGTGAGCTGGCCCTCTCCATTGATCAGCGCATCCAGTATCTTGCCTTCAGGGAATTGAAGAGTGCCATCGCCAAGCACGAAGCCAAGGCGGGCAGCATCGTAGTGCTTGACGCGACCTCGGGTGAAGTGCTGGCGCTGGCCAACTGGCCCACCTACAACCCGAACAATCGCGACACTTTGAAGGTCGCCCGCTCGCGAAACCGCGCGGTCGTGGATTTGTTCGAGCCGGGTTCGACGCTGAAGCCGTTCACCGCAGCCGCCGCACTGGAGGCCGGGTTGATTGGTCCGGGCAGTATCATCGACACCGAGCACGGTCGCTTTACCATCGGCAAGCGCACGATTCGCGACGTTCATCCCGAGAGCTATCTCACCGTCTCCCAGGTAATCCAGAAGTCATCGAACGTGGGCTCGGCAAAAATCGCGCTGGCGATGGCGCCGCAGAAGCTCTGGGCGATCTTTTCTGCTGCCGGTTTCGGCGCACAGACCAGGGTGGGATTTCCCGGTGAAGCAACGGGGCGGTTGCGCGCCTACCAGAGCTGGAAGCGGATCGAACACGCCACCATGTCCTATGGCCACGGCGTCTCCGTCAGCCTGTTGCAACTTGCGCGCGCCTACTCGGTATTTGCCACCGACGGCGAACTCAAGCAACTGACGTTGATCCGTCGCGACCAGCCGGTCGAGGGCACACGGGTGGTATCGCGGCGCACCGGGCAGGCGGTGCGCAAAATGCTGGAGATGGTGACGCAGCCCGGCGGAACTGCGACGCGCGCCCAGGTCGCCGGCTACCGAGTTGCGGGCAAGACAGGTACTGCGCACAAGCTCGACGGCGCATCATATGCGGCGGATCGCTACGTTTCCTCGTTCGTCGGTTTCGCGCCCGCCTCGAGCCCTCGCCTGGTCATTGCGGTGATGATTGACGAGCCTGGCGGCAAGCATTACTACGGCGGCGAAGTGGCGGCACCGGTATTCAGTAACGTGATGGCGGGCGCGTTGCGGCTGCTTGGCGTCACGCCAGATGCGCCGCCCGACAATGTGATTCCTCCGGAGTCGGCACCGCTGATCCGGGAGGAAGTATGAACGCCGCTGCGCGCTCGCCGCGGCCAGCCCCGCACGCCTTTGACGTGCGTGAAATCGGCGCGCTCGGCGTACCCATCACCGGGCTGGCGGCGGACAGCCGCAAGGTCAAGCCCGGCGACCTGTTTCTCGCCTACCCGGGTGAGCATGCCGACGGCCGCCGCTTCATTGACGAGGCGATAGGCGCCGGTGCGGCCGCGGTGTTCTGGGACAACCGCAGCTTCCGCTGGAAGCCCGCATGGAAGCTGCCCAACCTGGGCGTGCCCGCGCTGCGCGCTCACCTCGGAGACATCGCCAGCCATTTTCACGGGCATCCGTCCCATCACCTTTGGGTCGCTGGCGTGACCGGCACCAACGGCAAGACCTCCTGCTCGCACTGGATCGCACAGGCGCTGTGCCGCCTCGGGCGCAAGACCGCGGTGATGGGAACCATCGGCAACGGCTTTCCAGGCGCGCTTTCACCGGCACCCAACACCACTGCGGACGCTGTGACACTGCACGCCCGGCTGGCGGATTTCCGCATGCACGGCGCCGAGGCCTGTGTAATGGAAGTTTCTTCGCACGGCATCGAGCAGGGCCGGGTCAGCGGCGTGGAGTTCGACGTTGCCCTTTTTACCAATCTGTCGCGCGACCATCTTGACTATCACAAGTCCATGGAGGACTACGCGGCCGCGAAGGCAAAACTCTTCCATTGGCCGCAGCTCAAGCATGCAATCGTGAATCTGGACGACCGCTTCGGCCAGCAACTTGCCAAGTCGATCGATCGCTCCCGCGTGAATGTCCTCGGTTACGGGCTGGGCAGGGGCGAAATCGCCGGACACCGGCTGGATCTGTCGACCCGCGGCCTCAAGCTGGAGATCACCACGCCATGGGGCGCGGCCAAACTCGACAGCCCCATGATCGGCGGTTTCAACGCCTCCAATCTCTTGGGTGTGCTGGGCGTGCTGATCACTTCCGAGGTGCCTCTGCGAGACGCGGTGGAGGCGCTTTCGCGGGTCGAACCGGTGCCCGGACGGCTGCAAATGCTGCGCGAGCCAGGTGCTCCACTGGTGGTGGTGGATTACGCGCACACCCCGGACGCACTGGAGAAGGCACTGGAAGCGCTTCGTTCCACTCTCTCGAGCGACGGCTCACTGCACTGCGTTTTTGGTTGCGGCGGTGGCCGCGATTCCGGCAAGCGCCCGCTGATGGGTGAGGTGGCAACCCGTCTCGCCGACCGCGTGGTGATCACCAGCGACAACCCGAGATTGGAGAATCCGCGCGCAATCATCGACGAGATCCTCGCCGGCGCACACCCGAACTACTCGATCGAAGAGGATCGCGCCACGGCGATCCTGCAGGCGATCAGCGCCGCCGCCCCGCAGGACGTGGTGCTGATCGCCGGCAAAGGCCACGAAACCTATCAGGAAATCGGCGGCCGGCGGCTGCCTTTCGACGACGGCGAAGTCGCGCGCGAAATCCTGCGACGGCTGCCGCGGCAGGTGGGCCATGCTTGACCTCGTGAGCGCGGCGCAGGCGCTCGGCGCCCGCCTGGTCGGCGGCGACGCGGAGTTCATGCGGGTGAGCACCGACAGCCGCGATATTCGTCCTGGCGACCTGTTCGTGGGCATCCGCGGCGAACGTTTCGATGGCCAACAGTTCGCCGCGCAGGCACTCGCCGCAGGTGCAGTCGCCGCAATGGTGAGCGAGGTTCCCCGCCGCGCGGGCGCCAGGCTGCTGGTGGTCCCCGATACCCGCGCTGCGCTGGGGCAGCTCGCGGCTTACTGGCGCGCGCGCTTTGCGATGCCGCTGATCGCGATCACCGGAAGCAACGGCAAGACCACGGTGAAGGAGATGCTTGCCGCGATCCTGCGTCAGGCGACCGGCGATAGCGGCGTGCTTGCCACGGCGGGCAACCTGAACAACGACATCGGATTACCGCTCACGCTGCTGCGGCTTCGCGCCCAGCATCGTTACGCCGTGGTCGAAATGGGAATGAACCACTTGGGCGAGATTGCCTACTTGTCGCGGCTCGCCAAGCCTACGGCGGCACTGATTAACAACGCCGGGACCGCGCATGTCGGCGAGCTCGGGTCCACGGAGGCCATTGCCCGCGCCAAGGGCGAAATATTCGAAGGTCTGGACATGGCCGGGACGGCGCTCATCAACAGCGACGATGCATTTGCCGATTTCTGGCGCGGCATGGCGAAACCCCGGCGCGTGGTTGATTTCGGCCTGGAAGGGAAGGCTGCAGTTTCGGCGCGCTACGAGCTTGCCGAGGCGGGCAGCCTGGTCACCATCGTGACGCCGGAAAGCCAGTGCGTCGCCACGCTCAGCGTGCCCGGTCTGCACAATGTCCAGAATGCTCTGGCGGCGGCGACCGCGGCTTATGCACTCGGGATCGAACCAAAGGCCATCACCGCAGGCATTGCGGCGTATCGCGCGGTGAAGGGCAGGTTGCAGCGCAAGCGGCTCAAATCCGGCGCCACGCTGATCGACGACACCTACAACGCCAATCCGGAATCGATGAAGGCGGCGATCGCGGTTCTGGCGGCACATGCCGGCCGCAAGATTTTGGTAATGGGCGACATGGGTGAACTCGGCAATGCGGCTTCGGCGATGCATTCGGCGATCGGGGTGTTCGCCAAGCGCGCCGGCGTAGAGCGCTTGTTCGCGATCGGAAACCTCAGCGGGGAGGCCGTACGCGGCTTCGGCGAGGGCGGCGCCCATTTCGCGACCATCGAAGATCTGGTCGAGGCCATCGCGGGCGTGCTCGGCCGCGATACGACATTGCTGATCAAGGGCTCGCGTTTCATGCGCATGGAGCGCGTGGTCGAGGCGCTGGGCGCCGTGAACGGCGAGCAGACAGCGAAAGGGGGCGCCTGATGCTGCTGCTTCTCACCCAGTCGCTGGCCGAAGACATACGTGCCTTCAACGTCTTCAACTATATCACGCTGCGCGCGGTGCTGGCCACGCTGACCGCGTTGGTGATTTCCTTCGTCGTCGGTCCAGCGATGATCCGCAAGCTCACCGCCTACAAGATTGGCCAGTCGGTACGCGACGACGGACCGAAGACCCATCTTAGCAAGGCCGGCACGCCGACGATGGGCGGCGCGTTGATAGTAGTTTCGATCACCATCACCACGCTGTTATGGGCAGACCTGCGCAACCGCTACGTGTGGGTAGTGCTGGCGGTGACACTGGGTTTTGGCATGGTCGGCTGGGTGGATGACTATCGCAAGGTGGTAAATCGCGATCCAAAGGGGTTGTCGGCGCGGGGCAAGTTGCTGTGGCAATCGCTCATCGGGCTTGCCGCGGCCACTTATCTGGCAACGTCGGCCACTCTTCCCGCGCACACCGAGCTGATCGTTCCCTTCTTCAAGCAGGTCGCGTATCCGCTGGGAATCGTCGGTTTCGTGGTGACGACCTACTTCGTCATCGTCGGCACCAGCAACGCGGTGAACCTGACTGACGGTCTGGATGGGCTGGCGATCCTGCCCACCGTGATGGTCGGCAGCGCACTGGGCGTGTTTGCCTACGTCGCAGGCAACGTGGTGTTCTCGAAATATCTCGGATTCCCCTCGATTCCCGGCGCCGGCGAACTCACGGTGATCTGCGCGGCGCTGGCGGGAGCGGGGCTCGCCTTTCTCTGGTTCAACGCCTACCCGGCGGAAGTGTTCATGGGCGACGTCGGTGCGCTGGCACTGGGCGCCGCGCTCGGCACCATCGCCGTGGTGGTCCGGCAGGAGATCGTGCTGTTCATTATGGGCGGTGTGTTCGTGGTGGAAACGTTGTCGGTGATGCTGCAGGTCGCCTCTTTCAAGCTCACCGGCAAGCGCATTTTTCGAATGGCTCCACTACATCACCACTACGAACTGAAAGGCTGGAAAGAAAATCAGGTTGTCGTCCGCTTCTGGATCATCACGATGATGCTGGTACTGGTTGGCTTATCAACTTTGAAACTGAGGTAACGAATGACTAGCCGTCTGCGATTCGAGTTGTTCATGCGGGAAATGCGCGCGCAAGCCCCCAACAAACGACCGGTGCAACTGACTCTCGCCAACCTGCACCCCGAAGAAACCGAGGACGTCGGCGCGGTACGCCTGTCCCGAATCGAGGCTGCGATGAAGGAGACGCGTGCCGCTCGAGCTGGAAAATAGGCACGTACTGGTGCTGGGACTGGGCTCAAGCGGAATATCGATGGTGCGTTGGCTGGCAGGACGCGGCGCGCGCGTGCGTGTTGCCGACACCCGTGCGGTGCCGCCGAAAGCCGGACAGCTGCGCGCGGAGCTGCCGGGAGTCGAACTGCACGCGGGAGCATTTCGCCCCGATAGTTTCGCCGACACGGAGCTGATTGCGATCAGCCCCGGCGTGCCGCTCGCGGAACCGCTGGTACAGGCGGCTCTGGCGCGAGGCGTGGAGGCAATCGGCGACATCGAGCTGTTTGCCCGCGTGCGCGACGAAATTCCCCACGCCAGGGTCATCGGTATCACTGGTTCGAACGGCAAGAGCACCGTCACCGAGATGGTCGGCGCGATGGTGCGCGCCGCCAGGGTCAGGACGCTGGTGGCTGGAAACATCGGCCTGCCGATTCTGGAGGCGCTTGCGGAAATGGAAGCGGGACGCCGCCGGCGCCCTGACGTATTCGTGCTCGAGTTGTCCAGTTTTCAGCTGGAGACCACGAAAAGCCTCAACGTCGACGCCGGCGTGGTCCTGAACGTGAGCGAAGATCACCTGGACCGCTATGCGGGCATGCGCGAATACGCGCAGGCGAAGGCGCGCATCTTCTTCGGTAACGGCGTGCAAGTGATCAACCGCGAGGATGCATGGGTGCGCGAGATGGCGGGGTCGGGCAGGCGCGTATTTACTTTCGGACTTGAGGAACCGCGCGAGGAGGGCGCATGGGGATTGCGCGATCTCGAAGGCGAACTCTGGCTAGCAGAAGGGCGGTCCAACCTCATGAAGGTGTCCGAACTGAAGGTGACGGGACTGCATAACGCCGCGAACGCACTGGCGGCGCTGGCGCTGTGCCGGGCGATCGGCCTGCCCTACGACGTTTTGCTCGATGCGCTCTTCAGCTTCAGCGGCCTGCCGCACCGCGTTCAACGGGTTGCAGAAATAAACGGCGTGGCTTTCTTCGACGACTCCAAGGGCACCAACGTGCGCGCGACCGGCGCCGCGCTGGAGAGTATGGGCCGGAAAGTGGTGCTCATCGCTGGCGGTGACGGCAAAGGCCAGGATTTCTCGCCTCTTCGGGATGCGGTTGCGCGGCACGCCCGTGCGGTCGTGCTGATCGGGCGCGACCGCGACAGGATTGCCGCTGCGATCGAAACCACGGGGGTGGTGCTGGTGCGCGCCAGTGACATGCACGAGGCGGTGCGCGCGAGCCTCGCCCTGGCGCATGCCGGGGATGCCGTGCTGCTGTCGCCGGCGTGCGCCAGCTTCGACATGTTCCGCGACTACGAGCACCGCGCGCAGGTCTTTGTCGACGAGGTCAGGGCCTTGGAAGGAGCCCGATGAACGGCGTCCTTGGCCATGTCGCGGACCGTCCGGCGCCGATCGCCGAATTGGACTACGCGGTCGTCAACCTGGCGGCGTTACTGCTCGGAATCGGCCTGGTGATGGTGTATTCCTCGTCCGTCGCCATTGCCGAGGCAGGCCACTACACCGGCAACCAGCCGGCGTATTTTCTCATTCGCCACAGCGTGTTCGTTTTCGTCGGCGTGATGGCCGGATTCATCTGCTTCCAGTTTCCGATGCGCCTGTGGCAGCAGGCCGCACCCTATCTGTTCATGCTCGGGGTGTTGTTGCTGGTGGTGGTGTTGGTTCCCGGCATCGGCAAGGAGGTCAACGGCAGTCAGCGCTGGCTGTCGCTGGGGATGTTCAATCTGCAGCCCTCTGAACTGCTGAAACTGCTGGTGGTGTTGTATGCCGCCGATTACACGGTGCGCAAGGCGGCCTCGATGCACAGTTTCCGCAAGGGCTTCCTGCCGATGCTGATGGTGATGCTGCTGGTCGGGGGGCTGCTGCTGCGCGAACCGGACTTCGGCGCATTCGTAGTCATCACGGTGATTGCCATGGGTGTGCTGTTTCTGGGCGGAATGAACTGGAAGCTGTTCGCCGCCCTGATCATGCTGCTGGTCATCGGCTTCGTGCTGCTGATCTGGTCCTCGCCTTACCGCCTGCAACGTGTCATGGGCTTCATGGATCCCTGGTCCGACCCATTCGGCAAGGGCTATCAGTTGTCGCACGCGCTCATCGCCTTCGGCCGCGGCGAGTGGTTCGGTGTGGGCTTGGGCGCGAGTGTCGAGAAACTGTTTTACCTGCCGGAAGCGCATACCGACTTTTTGCTGGCGGTGATCGCCGAAGAGCTGGGATTTGCCGGGGTGATCGCCGTGATCGCGCTGTTTGCGTGGCTGACCTGGCGCGCCTTCGCAATCGGCAATCAGGCGGGGCGACTTGAGCGCTACTTCTCGGCGCTGGTTGCGCAGGGCGTAGGACTGTGGATTGGCGCACAAGGGGCCATCAACATGGGTGTGAACATGGGCGTACTGCCAACCAAGGGGCTCACCTTGCCGTTGCTCTCTTTCGGTGGCAGCGGCATCGTCGCCAACTGCTGCGCGCTGGCGATCCTGCTCCGCGTCGACTACGAGAACCGCCAGATGATGAAAGGTCTTTCGTTGTGAGCGCGATACGCGATTCACGCACTTCGCGCGTCATTCTCGTGATGGCCGGAGGGACCGGCGGGCACATCTATCCGGCGCTGGCGGTAGCCGAATACCTGCGCGACCGTGGCTGGAAAGTGGTCTGGCTCGGCGCGCGCAGCGGGATGGAAGCCGCACTGGTGCCGCCGCACGGTTATGCGGTCGAGTGGATCCGCTTTTCCGGTCTACGCGGCAAAGGCATCGTGCGGTTGGCGCTGCTGCCGTTGAATCTGCTGATCGCGTTCTGGCAAAGCGCTCGCGCGATCTTCCGGGCACGTCCCGACGTGGTGCTGGGCATGGGCGGCTATATCGCGTTCCCCGGCGGAATGATGGCAGCGCTTCTCGACCGGCCGCTGGTACTGCACGAGCAGAACTCGATCGCCGGCCTTGCCAACAAGGTACTGGCGCAGGTCGCAGACCGCATCCTGGTGGCGTTTCCGGACGCGCTGAAGAAGTCGGAGTGGACGGGCAATCCGGTGCGCCGCGACATTGCCGAACTGGCAGCGCCCGAGCTGCGATTTCGCGACCGCAGTGGCCATCTCAAAGTGCTCGTAGTGGGTGGCAGTCTCGGTGCGCACATATTAAATGAAATCGTGCCGCGGGCGCTCGCGCTGATACCCGAACGCCGGCGACCCGACGTTACGCACCAAGCTGGAGAGACGCACATTGCAGCACTCGAGAAGAATTATCGCAATGCAGGCGTAACCGCTACCCCGCTTGCTTTCATTCACGACATGGCGGCGGCCTACGCCGATGCCGATCTGGTTATCTGCCGCGCTGGCGCGTTGACGGTGGCGGAACTCGCTGCCGCAGGCGTGGCCAGCGTGCTGGTGCCGTTCCCGCACGCGGTGGACGACCACCAGACCCACAACGCCCGATTTCTGGCGGACAAATCGGCGGCGGTGCTGTTGCCGCAGAACGAACTTACGCCGCGCACGCTCGCAGATCTGCTGCTCGGCTTCACCCGCGAAAGGCTTCTGGAGATGGCAAAGCTGGCGCGTTCGCTCGGGAAACCGGATGCAACGCGTGTGGTCGCCGAGCATTGCATGGCCGCCGCGGGATGAAGCCCTTGAGCCAGAGGAAAAGAGCGAATCTGCGTTTGAAATTTTCTATGTGTTCTGCCCCGCTCAAGGGGATATTGAAAAAGGCTCGCCGCGGCAGGAAATAATGAAACATAAAGTAAAACACGTGCACTTCGTTGGCATTGGCGGCGCCGGGATGAGCGGCATCGCCGAGGTGATGCTCAACCTGGGTTTCGAGGTGAGCGGCTCCGACATCGCCGACAGTGCCGCGACCCAGCGGCTCAAGGCGCTGGGCGCGCAAGTGCATATCGGCCACGCCGACGCCAATGTCAACGGCGCAAACGCTGTGGTCACTTCGACCGCCATCAAACCGGACAATCCGGAAGTGGCTGCAGCGCGCGCGAAGCGCATCCCGGTAGTGCCGCGCGCCATGATGCTGGCGGAACTGATGCGGCTTAAGCAGGGCATCGCCGTTGCCGGCACGCACGGCAAGACCACGACCACCAGCCTGATCGCGAGCGTGCTTGCGGAGGCGGACATGGATCCGACTTTTGTCATCGGCGGGCGGCTCGAGGCGGCCGGGTCCCACGCCAAGCTCGGCCGCGGCGAATTCATCGTCGTGGAGGCCGACGAGTCCGACGCGTCCTTTCTCTACCTGCAGCCCGTGCTGGCGGTAATCACCAATATCGACGCGGACCACATGGAGACCTACGGACATGACTTCGGAAAACTGCGCCAGGCCTTCCTCGAATTCATCGAGCACCTGCCCTTCTACGGGATGGCGGTGCTGTGTATCGACGACGCCAACGTGCGCAGCCTGATGCCGCTCATCACCAGGCCGGTTACCACCTACGGCCTGACCGAGGGCGCGCAGATTCGCGCGGTGGACGTGGCGGCGGCGGCGGGGCAGATGCGCGTTCGCGTGGTGCGCAAGATCGGCTTCAACGGGCACGCGCAGGCGGCACCCGACCTGAGAATCACGCTCAATCTGCCGGGCCTGCACAACGTGCAGAACGCGCTCGCGGCGATCGCGGTGGGTATGGAAATCGGTGCGCCTGACGCTGCGATCGTCAAGGCGCTGGCGGAGTTTCGCGGTGTCGGCCGGCGCTTCCAGCGTTACGGTGAGGTGGCGCTGCGCAAAGGCGGCAGCTTCACGCTGATCGATGATTACGGCCACCACCCGGTGGAGATGGCGGCGACCATGGCCGCAGCCCGCGGCGCCTTTCCGGGGCGGCGCCTGGTGCTGGCATTTCAGCCGCATCGCTACACCAGGACGCGTGATTGCTTCGAGGACTTCGTGAAAGTGCTGTCCTCAGCGGACGCACTGCTGCTTACCGAAGTCTATCCGGCCGGCGAGGCGCCGATCGTTGCCGCAGACGGCCGGGCACTGGCGCGCGCGGTGCGCGTCGCCGGAAGGGTCGAGCCGGTGTTCGTCGAAAACGTAAGCGAAATGCCGGCGGCAATCCTGGCGTGCGTCCAACCGGGGGACGTCGTGATCACGATGGGCGCCGGCTCGATCGGCGGCATCCCGGGAAAAGTCGCAAGGATGATGGATGAAGGCTGATGCAAATGCCGTCTGGCGACGTTGCTGACAAATATGGATATGTCTGAACCGGAGCAATTTGGGACGCCCACGCTTCGCGGCGAGCTGCGCAACGATGAGCCGATGCGCAGCCACACCAGTTGGCGTGTCGGCGGGACCGCAGATCGCGCCTACCTGCCCGCCGATCTGGAGGACTTGTGCGTGTTCCTCCGTGGCTTGCCGAGCACAGAGCCGGTTTTCTTCGCCGGGCTGGGCAGCAACCTGCTGGTGCGTGACGGCGGCATCCGCGGCACGGTCGTGTTTCCGCACTCGGCGCTGCGGCGCGTCTTTCTCGACGAGAGGGCCGGTGCGGCGCAGATCTACGTCGAGGCCGGCGTGGCCAGCCCGAAAGTGGCACGCTTCGCGGCCGTTCACAATCTTGAAGGCGCGGAGTTTCTTGCCGGCATACCCGGTACCGTCGGCGGAGCCCTGGCGATGAATGCTGGATGTTACGGGGCGGAGACCTGGGACGTGGTATCGCGTGTGCGCACGGTCGATCGCAGCGGGCGATTGCAGATCCGCTCGCCAGACGAATACTCCATCGGCTACCGGCGCGTCATTCCGCTGCAGGCACAGGACGAGTTCTTCGTTGGAGCCTGGTTTCGTTTCCGTCACGGCGACGGCGGGCGCGCCCGACAGACAATCAAGGATCTTCTTTCGCGCCGCATAGCCAGCCAGCCGCTAAATGAGCCCAACGCGGGCTCGGTGTTTCGCAACCCGCCCGGCGAACACGCCGCCCGGCTGATCGAATCCTGCGGGCTCAAGGGAAAGCGCATCGGCGCGGCCGAGGTGTCGCTCCGACACGCCAACTTCATCGTCAACAAGGGCGGCGCCACCGCGAAGGACATCGAAGAGCTGATCGCATTGGTGCGGGAAACCGTGAAGAGCAGGATCGGTGTGGAGCTGGAGCGCGAAGTGCAGATAGTCGGTGAGGCCATAGGCGAGGGGCGCGAGGCGTGAGGGCAGACAGTTTCGGAAAGGTCGCGATATTGATGGGCGGGCGCGTCGGGGCGCTGAGCAGGGATCGCCATAGCGCGGAAGAGGGGCCCGGAACGTTTTCTGTTCGGGGATCTGACCGCCGAGGCGATCAAGGGCGGCGGGCGATCCCGTTGCGTCTGATCTCAGGTCGCATCCGCAACTTGAAGTTGGGGCCCCTGCTCCGCCTCGACAGCCGCCCCGCTTGCGGGGATGCGACCGCAGAGACGCGCATTGCGGCCGCCCGCGGAACGCTGTTCATGGAGCCGCTGTTTCATGAGTGACTTCGGAAAGGTCGCGGTATTGATGGGCGGCCGTTCTGCGGAGCGGGAAATTTCGCTTCTGAGCGGGAACGCCGTGCTCGCCGCGCTCCTGCGCAAGGGTGTGGACGCGCATGCCTTCGATACCCGCGAACGCGATCTGCACGAGCTGCGCAGCCAGAGATTCAACCGCGCGTTCGTTGCGCTGCATGGACGCTACGGCGAAGACGGCACGGTCCAGGGCGCGCTGGAGTTGATGGGCATCCCGTACACGGGTAGTGGTGTGATGGGGAGCAGCCTGGCCATGGACAAGTGGCGCACCAAGCTGGTCTGGATCGCCGCCGGCATTCCTACGCCGCGCTTCGTGATGCTGGAGGCGGGTTCCGACCTCAAGGAGGTGGCGAAAGATCTCGGGCTGCCGTTGATCGTGAAGCCTTCGCGCGAGGGCTCGACCATCGGCTTGACCAAAGTCACGGGTCCGCGGGATATGGAGGCAGCGTACCGAACAGCCGCTGGGTACGACCACATGGTGTTGGCCGAGGAATTCATCGCTGGGGCGGAAATCACTGCCTCGATCCTGGGAGAGCAGGCCTTGCCGCTGATCCGCATCGAAGCGCCGGGCGGCAGCTACGACTACCAGGCCAAATATTTCTCCGATGAGACCCGCTACTTCTGCCCGTCTGGATTGCTGCCTGCGCAGGAGAGCCGCATTCAAGCGCTCGCGCTGAAGGCATCGCGCATTCTCGACTGTCGAGGCTGGGGGAGGGTCGACGTGATGCTCGACGGCAAAGGCGAGCCCTATCTGCTGGAGGCGAACACGGTGCCGGGGTTGACCGGTCACAGCTTGGTGCCGATGGCGGCAAAGGCGGCGGGCATCCCGTTCGACGAACTGGTCGTGCGAATTCTGGAGGACGCGCATGTGGGATAACGCGGCGGCGCTGAACCGGGCAGCCGGCTCGCTCTATGTCGCGGCGGTGTTGCTGATCGTTTACGGCTGCATACATTACGTGGTGCATCTGCCGGTGTTCCCGTTGCGCGAAATCCACGTCATTGGCGAGGCCGGTCACGTGACCAACGAACAGGTTGCAGCGGTAATAGCGCGCGAATTGAGGGGCAATTTCTTCACCGTCGATCTGGCAAAGGCGCGCGAGGCGTTCGAAAAACTGCCTTGGGTGCGCAAGGTCAACGTGCGCAGGCAATGGCCGGATCGCCTGGAAGTCGCGGTCGAAGAGCACCGGCCGCTGGCGCGCTGGGGTTCGACCGCGCTGGTGAATGCCCACGGCGAGGTTTTCGAAGCCGCTATCAGCAGCGCGCTGCCGGTGTTGCTCGGACCAGAAGGCACGGCTGCAGAGGTCGTGGCCCGCTACGCCGAGTTCGATCGTTTGCTCGCGCCGATCGGCAAAAAAACGGTGCTGATCACGCTTTCCGCACGGCGGGCGTGGCAACTGCGTCTGGACGACGGGATGGTGCTGCAGCTCGGGCGCGAGAACCTGGAGACGCGGCTCGCGGGTTTCGTGTCGGCATACCAGCGCAGCGTGGCGCGACTGCCGCAGCCACCTGCGCACGTGGACTTGCGCTACAGCAATGGATTCGCCGTACGAACTCCGGGACTGAAATGGGACGCCGGGAAAGCCTGACGAGACGCTGATACGAGACCAAATGGCTCTGAGTGGAAGAAAGGAAAGCAAGAATCTGATCGTAGGGCTGGACATCGGCACCTCGAAGATCGCCGCCATCGTCGCAGAAATGAGGCCGGAGGGCGGCTTCGAGGTGATCGGCATGGGCAGCTCACCTTCGCGCGGCCTGAAGAAGGGCGTGGTGGTGAACATCGAATCCACCGTCAACGCGATTCAGCGCGCACTGGAGGAAGCCGAACTGATGGCGGACTGCAAGATACGCGAGGTATGGACTGGAATCGCCGGCAGTCACATCAGGAGTTTCAACTCCCACGGCATGGTCGCGATCAAGGACCGTGAGGTCGCGCAGGCGGACGTGGACCGCGTGGTGGAGACTGCAAAGGCGATCCCGATACCGACCGATCAGCAGATCCTGCACGTGCTCAACCAGGAGTTCGTGATCGATGGCCAGGAGGATGTGCGCGAGCCGCTTGGCATGAGCGGCGTGCGGCTCGAGGTGAAGGTGCACATCGTCACCGGGGCGGTTTCGGCGGCGCAAAACATCATGAAATGCGTGCGCCGCTGCGGGCTCGAGGTCAACGACCTGATCCTGCAGCCGCTTGCGTCTGCCACAGCGGTGTTATCCGAGGACGAGCGCGACCTGGGCGTGTGTCTGGTCGACATCGGCGGCGGCACCTCCGACATCGCGGTGTTCACCCAGGGCGCGATCCGGCATACCGCGGTCATCCCGATTGCGGGTGACCAGATTACCAATGACATCGCGATGGCACTGCGCACCCCCACCAAGGAGGCCGAGGAAATCAAGCGCCGCTACGGCAGCGCGCTGAGAGAGCTCGCAAATGCGCAGGAGATGGTGGAAGTTCCCGGCGTGGGCGACCGGGAGCCCAAGAAGATGTCGCGGCAGACGCTGGCAGAAGTCATCGAGCCGCGTGTAGAGGAACTCTACTCGCTGGTGCAGGCGGAACTGCGCCGTAGTGGCTTCGAAGAACTTCTCTCGTCAGGAATCGTAATCACCGGCGGAAGCAGTTCGATGCAGGGCATGGTTGAACTCGGAGAAGAGGTGTTCCACATGCCGGTGCGGCTGGGGCTGCCGGGCTACGCCGGCGGTCTGTCGGAAGTGATCCGCAATCCGCGCTACTCCACCGGCGTGGGCTTGCTCATGGCTGGGCTGAGCCAGCACCAGCGCCATCAGATAGAGAAGATGCAGGGCGGCTCGTTCAAGCAGATTTTCGGACGCATGAAGAAATGGTTCGAGACGAATTTCTAGGCAACGGCATTCAAAGAGCAGGTTTGGTTCCGGTTTTTCATGATGATTCACAAAGGAGAGTGAGAAATGTTTGAAATTGTGGATACGCAACCCCAGGAAGCGATGATCAAGGTGGTGGGCGTGGGCGGCTGCGGCGGCAACGCGGTCGATCATATGATCAACGAAGGCGTGGAAGGCGTGGAGTTCATCTGCGCCAATACCGATGCGCAGGCGCTCAAGCGCAACAAGGCGAAAACCCTGCTGCAACTTGGACCCAATGTAACCAAGGGCCTCGGCGCCGGCGCCAATCCCGACATCGGCCGCGAGGCGGCGATGGAAGACCGCGAGCGCATCATCGAGCTGATCGAGGGCGCTGACATGCTGTTTCTCACCGCCGGCATGGGAGGCGGCACTGGTACTGGTGCGGCGCCGATCGTGGCTGAAGCAGCGCGTGAGCTCGGGATTCTCACGGTCGCGGTGGTCACCAAGCCCTTCGCATTCGAAGGCAAGCGCCAGAAGATCGCGCAGCAGGGGCTGGACGAGCTGTGCCGGCACGTCGATTCGCTGATCGTGATCCCCAACGACAAACTGATGCAGGTATTGGGCGAGGACGTCAGCATGCTGGACGCGTTTAAAGCAGCGAACACGGTGCTGCACGGCGCTGTGGCCGGTATCGCCGAGGTGATCAAGTGCCCTGGACTGGTGAATGTCGATTTTGCCGACGTCCGCACAGTCATGTCCGAAATGGGTATGGCAATGATGGGTTCGGCGACGGCGGCAGGTGCGGACCGCGCGCACTGTGCCGCGGAGCAGGCGGTGGCAAGCCCACTGCTCGAGGACGTGAATCTAGCGGGTGCACGCGGCGTGTTGGTGAACATAACCGCCAGCACTACGCTGAAGATGAAAGAAGTGCACGAAGTGATGAACACCATCAAGGGCTTCACCGCCGAGGATGCCACGGTCATTGTCGGTACCGTAATCGACGAAGCCATGAATGAGCGCCTGCGTGTGACCATGGTGGCGACCGGCCTGGGCGGAGCCGCCGCAGTCAACCGTCATCAGCAGAAGCCGTTGAAAGTGGTAAAAACCGGGACCGATGCCAGCCCACTGGCGGTGAACTATGGAGAACTCGAAGTCCCCGCGGTGTTGCGCCGACGTTCGCGCGACGCAGCAGTGGAGGCGATGAAGCAATCGGGCGTGGACATGCTCGACATTCCGGCGTTCTTGCGCAAACAAGCCGACTGACATCCAGCTTGGTTGAAGTTCCTATGCAATGCAGCAATCATCGCCGCCGCGCTAGTACTTCGTGCGGTGCCATGATAACCTGATCAACGGTTTAAATTTGATAACAGGCGATGGCTTGCCAAGCCGCGCCACGAGACGCATCTACATGATCAAACAACGTACGCTGAAGAACATTGTCCGCGCCACCGGGGTCGGCCTGCATACAGGTGAAAAGGTCTACCTTACACTGCGCCCCGCTGCGCCCAACACGGGTATTGTGTTCGGGCGCGTGGACCTCGACCCAGTAGTGGAAATCAAGGCCGATCCTCATGCCGTCGGAGACACGCGGCTTTCGTCCTGCCTGGAGCGGGACGGCGCCCGGGTCCAAACCGTCGAGCACCTGATGTCGGCGCTCGCGGGCTTGGGGATCGACAACGTCTATGTCGATTTGACGGCCGGCGAAGTGCCGATCATGGACGGCTCTGCCTCTCCGTTCGTATTCCTGCTGCAGTCGGCCGGGATCGACGAACAGGCCGCCGCCAAGAAATTCATCCGCATCAAAAAGATGGTCGAACTGAAACAGGGCGACAAGTGGGTCCGGTTCGAGCCTTTCAACGGTTTCCGGGTCGATTTCAGCATCGATTTCAAACACCCGGTGTTCGCCAGTTCCAATAAACGGGTGGTCGTGGACTTCGAGCACACTTCTTATATCAAGGAAGTCAGCCGGGCCCGGACTTTTGGATTCATGCAGGACGTCGAGAACATGCGCGCGCAGGGGCTGGCCCTTGGTGGCAGCCTCGACAACGCCATCGTCATGGACGAATACCGGGTGCTGAACGCCGACGGCCTGCGCTACGAGGACGAATTCGTCAAACACAAGGCTCTGGACGCGATCGGCGACCTCTACCTGCTGGGCCATCCGTTGATCGGCGCCTACTCGGCACACAAGTCCGGCCATGCACTGAACAACGGACTTCTGCACCGGCTGATGGAAGACGCTACTGCGTGGGAATTTGTCAGTTTCCTCAGGCCCGAAGAGGCCCCGGCTTTCCTGAGGCTGCAGATTCAGTCTGCCTGAATCGTCGGTTGGCATTCCGTTCCGGTTAGTTTTTATGGTGCACCGCTGCGAACAGCCGGACAAGCGAATACCATATTGGTCCCGTGAATCGTCGGCGCGCTGCTGGTGAGTGCCTTGGGTCGATCCTCGATCGCAGAGGTAGTAAGCAGAAATCGCCCCCCCCGGGAGCTTCACTTCGCCACCCGGTCGCTAGTAAATGGTGTTGCCACGACATTGATATTCATCGTTTCGTATCCAGCTGACCCGTTAGTCGTGGTGGTCCGGTAGAGACGCCTTGCGACGGCCGAGGCGCTCAAGGGCGGTTTTAAGCGGTGAAGCGCCGAGTGTTGCAGATAATTCCCATATCGCTCGGCGGGCTGTCGGGGTCAATAAAATTTGTTTTTGTAGCAATGGGTTATGACGGATTTTTATTTGCACTTGTACGCGAATTGCGGTAACCTTATGTCCCCGTTGTTGGAAAAAGGCCAGGATTCGAGGCGCGAGTTGTTTCAGTTTGGCGGCGGCGGCGCCGTTGTCGGCGAACAGAACCAGTTCATCGGCAGCTGAAAGAGCTAGCGTGGTCGAAGAGGTCAGGCTGTAGGGCAGAACTTCAGTCAAAATGTCTTGCAGGACAACAAGCCGGCGAACTTGGCGGTTGAGGCCCTGCAATTGCGGAAGCCTGTCGATGAGCAGGCCGATGCGTTCGCTGGTCACGGCTGGTTGAGTCCTTAAAGTCACAGAAGGGGAACAGATGAATATTATTCTGGTTTCCAACAAATTCACGCAGGCACGCAGCTTCGCCGTCAACATGCCCCAAGTCATCTTCCTGGGGCTCTTGCTCGGTCTTCTGGTGGTTTCGCTGGCCGTGCTGATGAATTACTTCTCGCTGCGGTATGCAGTCACCAACCAAAGCCCGTATTTGCAGTCGATGCTGGAGGCGGTGCATGCCGAACAGACCCGCAAGACCCAGTCCTATCTGCGCGAAAGCCTGAATACCATGGCCGCACGGCTAGGGGAAATGCAGGCGAAGTTGCAGCGGCTCGACACACTGGGCGGGCGCCTCACCAAGCTTGCCGGTATCAAGCCGCAGGAATTTATGTTCGACCAGTCGCCGGCGCGCGGTGGTGCGGTGTCCACCATCCCGTCCAAGGAACTCTCAATGAGCGAGCTTGGTGAGAATCTGGACCGATTGGCGCAACAGGTCGATGATCGATCTGACAAGCTCGGCGTTCTGGAATCGATGTTGACATTAGTGCACGCGAAACAGCAGTTGCTACCGACCCAGCTTCCGGTCAACACCGGCTGGTACTCCTCGAATTTCGGCTGGCGCATCGACCCGTTCAGCGGATGGAATGCCTTCCACGAAGGAATGGACTTCATGGCACTGGAGGGCGAGGCGGTCACTTCTGCCGCCGGCGGCGTCGTCGTGTTTTCGGGCCCGCATCCTCAGTATGGTAATATGATTGAGATCGATCACGGCAATAGCTTGGTCACGCGTTATGCACATGCGTCCAAGCTGATAGCAAAGGTCGGAGACGTGGTTTTGCGCGGCCAGAAGATTGCCGAGGTCGGCAACACCGGCCGATCGACGGGAACGCATCTGCATTTCGAAGTGCGTCAATCGGGAGCCCCACAGAATCCCGCGCGCTTCCTTCAAGGGCCGGGCTGAGCCGAACTGCAAGGCGATTTCAGTGGAGGGGTGGGGGCGGGTGTCCCCACCCCTCTTGCTTTGAGGAAGTTGTGTTGAATGTTCACGAACCCTCTCAAAACAATATTCGGTAGCCGCAACGACAGGCTGCTGCGCAAGTATGCGCATGCCGTACAGGCGATCAGCGCACTCGAACCCGGCCTGCGCGATAAGAGCGATGCCGACTTGCGCGCGCGCACCGACGCATTCAAGCAGCGCGTACAAGACGGCGAAACGCTCGAGAATCTTCTCGTGGAGGTGTTTGCGACCGTACGCGAAGCCAGCCGACGCGTACTCAACATGCGCCACTTCGACGTGCAGTTGCTTGGCGGCATCGCGCTTCACAACGGCAAGATCGCGGAGATGCGCACCGGCGAAGGCAAGACGCTGGTGGCAACGCTGCCCGCCTATCTCAACGCGCTCTTAGGTCGCGGCGTTCACATCGTCACCGTCAATGACTACCTGGCGGACCGCGATGCTGAGTGGATGGGGCGTGTGTTCCGCTTCCTGGGCTTGAGCGTCGGCGTGAACCTGTCGCAGATGGAGCACGAGCTCAAGCAGCAGGCCTATGCCGCCGATATCATCTACGGAACCAATAGCGAGTTTGGCTTCGACTATCTGCGCGACAACATGGTATTCCAGGCCAGCGAGCGGGTGCAGCGGGGCCTGGCCTATGCGATCGTCGACGAGGTTGACTCGATCCTGATCGACGAAGCCAGAACGCCGCTCATCATTTCCGGCCAGGCGGACGACAGCACCGACCTGTACTACCGGATGAACGAGATCGTTCCCAAGCTCACCCGCGTAAAGGAGGAAAACGGCCCCGGCGACTTTACCGTGGACGAAAAGGCGCATCAGGTGCTGTTGACCGAGGCCGGTCACGAACGCGCCGAAGACCTGCTGACCAAGGCCGGTCTGCTGCCCGAGAACGGCAGCCTGTACGATGCCGCCAACATCGCCCTCATGCACCATCTGTACGCGGGATTGCGGGCGCACTCGCTATTCCATCGCGACCAGCACTACGTCGCCCAGAACGATGAGATCATCATCGTCGACGAATTTACCGGCCGATTGACGCCCGGGCGGCGCTGGTCGGATGGCCTGCACCAGGCGATCGAGGCCAAGGAGGGCGTGCGCATCCAGCGCGAGAACCAGACGCTTGCCTCGATCACGTACCAGAATTATTTCCGCATGTACAAGAAGCTTGCGGGCATGACTGGCACCGCCGATACCGAAGCCTACGAATTCCAGCAGATCTACGGACTGGAAACGGTCATCATCCCGACGCATATGCCGATGATTCGCGAAGAGCGCATGGACCAGGTTTACCGGACTTCGCGGGAGAAGTACCAGGCCGTGATCAACGACATCAAAGACTGTTACGAGCGCGGGCAGCCGGTTCTGGTCGGTACCACTTCCATCGAGAACTCGGAACTGCTGGCTACGCAACTCGAAAAAGCCAAGCTGCCGCACCAGGTACTGAATGCGAAGCAGCACGCACGCGAAGCGGAGATCATCGCCCAGGCTGGCCGGCCCAAGATGATCACCATTGCCACCAATATGGCGGGCCGCGGAACCGACATCGTGCTGGGGGGAAATCCCGAACCGGAAATCAACAAGGTCCGCAACGATGCAAGCCTTCCCGATCAGGAAAAGGAAAAGCGCGTCGCCGAGATGCGCGACCGCTGGCAGAAGCTGCATCAACAGGTGATTGCCGCCAGCGGCCTGCACATCATCGGCACCGAGCGGCACGAGTCGCGGCGAGTCGACAACCAGTTGCGCGGGCGCTCAGGCCGCCAGGGCGACCCGGGCTCGAGCCGCTTCTACCTGTCCCTCGAGGATCCGCTGCTGCGCATCTTTGCGTCGGACCGGGTCGCTGCGATCATGGACCGGCTGAAAATGCCCGACGGCGAGGCCATCGAGCACCCTTGGGTTACGCGTGCGATCGAGAACGCGCAGCGCAAGGTCGAGGCACGCAACTTCGACATCCGCAAGCAATTGCTGGAATACGATGACGTAGCCAACGACCAGCGCAAGGTGATCTACCAGCAGCGCAACGAACTGCTCGAGGCCACCGATATATCGGAAACCATCCGCTTGATGCGCGAGGGCACGGTCGAATCGCTCATATCGCAGCACATTCCCCCAGAGAGCGTTGAGGAGCAGTGGGACGTTGCCGGCCTGGAAAGGACGCTTGCCGGCGAGCTGGGCCTGGAACTACCGATACAGCAATGGTTGAAGCAGGACGAGAGCCTCGACGAGGGAAAGCTGCGCACCCGTGTCATCGCTGCCGCCAACAAGCATTACGAGGACAAGTTCGGCAATGTGGATCCGGAAGCCGTGCATCACTACGAGCGCGCGATCATGCTGGACCGCCTGGACAGTCATTGGCGGGAGCACCTCGCCGCGCTGGATCACCTGCGCCAGGGCATCCATCTGCGGGGCTACGCGCAGAAGAATCCGAAGCAGGAGTACAAGCGCGAGGCCTTCGAGTTGTTTTCGCTGATGCTCGAAACCGTGCGTACCGAGGTCACCCGCATCCTGATGACGGTGAAGATCAGGACTGCCGAGGAGGCGCAGGCGGTTGCCGAGAAAGAACAGGTCGAACTCAAGAACGTGCAGTACCAGCACGCCGATCACGACGAAGCGCTCGAAAGGGCGAACACCGGAACCAAAGTCCAGCCGTTCGTCCGCAGCGGCCAGAAAGTGGGGCGCAATGACCCCTGCCCGTGCGGGTCCGGCAAGAAGTATAAGCAGTGCCACGGTAAGCTCGGCTAAGCGAAGCGGATGCGCGAGGGAGTCACCGTGCGCGGCGCGCCGTCAAATTCCGAGAGCGGACAGGCCGGAGCCGGCAGATGGCGGTAAACCTGGCCCCTCCTGACCCCGAGACGCTGCTGCCGGTGAAGGGTGTACGCCTTGGCATAGCCGAAGCCGGTATCCGCAAAGCCAACCGCAAGGACCTCATGTTGATGACCCTGTCCAAAGGGACGCGGGTTGCCGCCGTCTTCACCCGCAACCGCTTCTGCGCGGCACCGGTAACGGTAGCGAAGGCGCATCTGCAGACCGGCGGGATTCAGGCGCTGGTCGTCAATACCGGTTGTGCCAACGCTGGCACCGGTGAGGATGGTCTGGCGCGTGCCAGGCAGGCCTGCGGCGAGGTCGCCTCGCTGCTCGGGTGCACGCCGGAACAGGTGCTTCCATTTTCTACTGGCGTCATCATGGAGCCGCTTCCGGTCGATCGCATCGCCACCGGGCTGCCGCGCTGCTTCGCCGCGCTCGCGGCGACAAACTGGGCGGTGGCGGCTCAGGCGATCATGACCACCGACACCGTGCCCAAGGCGTACTCCAAGCGCATCGACATCGGCGGCCATCGCATGACCGTAACGGGTATCGCCAAGGGTTCGGGGATGATCCGGCCGAACATGGCGACCATGTTGGGCTTCGTGGCTACTGATATGGCGGTTGACCAGACACTGCTGCAGCAGGCGACCGCCTACGCCGCAGAGCGCACCTTCAATTGCGTTACTGTCGATGGCGACACCTCTACCAACGACGCTTTCGTACTGGCGGCCACCGGCCAGTGCGGTGCGCCGGAGATAACCAGCTCCGCCTCACAAGAATTCAGGCTATTCCTCGATGCAGTGACCGAAGTGGCGGGTTTTCTGGCTCAGGCGCTTGTGCGCGACGGCGAAGGCGCGACCAAGTTCATCACCATCCGCGTCGAAGGCGGAATCAACGAGACCGAATGCCGCAAGGTCGGCTACTCCATTGCCCACTCGCCGCTGGTAAAGACGGCGTTCTTCGCTTCGGACCCCAATCTCGGTCGCATACTTGCGGCGATCGGCTACGCCGGCATCGACGATCTCGACGTTGCCAAGGTCGATCTGTATCTCGACGATGTGATGGTCGCGCGGGGTGGCAGCCGCGCTCTTGCCTACCGCGAAGAAGATGGAAAGCGGGTGATGAAACAGCAGGAGATCACGGTACGCGTGGGGCTCAACCGCGGGGCTTCGGCGGCTACGGTGTGGACCTGCGATCTGTCCCATGATTACGTGAGCATCAATGCCGACTACCGCAGCTAAGCGATGAGTGACCTCGACCGACTGATCAAGCACGCCGAGCAGGTACTGGAACGCCTCGAGGCCGTACTGCCGCCCAAGCTGCCGGCACCGGACTGGAAGGCGGCGCTTGCGTACCGCTGGCGCAAGCGCAATGGCCGCGGATTCTTGCAGGCGGTCACGCATCCGCACAAGATCCGGCTCGGCGACCTGCAGAGGATCGACGAGCAGATCCGGCTGGTTGAGCAAAATACCCGCCAGTTCCTCGAAGGGCTGACCGCCAATGACGTGTTGCTCACCGGCGCGCGCGGCACCGGCAAGTCCTCGCTGGTGAAGGCCATTCTCAACAAATTCTCGACGAAGGGTTTGCGTCTGATCGAGGTGGAAAAGCAGGATCTGATGAATCTGCCGGACATCGTCGACCTGGTTGCCGATGCGCCCTACAAATTCATTCTATTCTGCGACGACCTGTCCTTTGACGCCGACGAGCCGGGTTACAAGGCGCTGAAAGTCATCCTCGACGGCTCGATCTCGGCGACTTCGGAGAATCTTCTGATCTACGCCACTTCGAACCGCCGCCACCTGATGCCCGAGTACATGCAGGAGAACCTCGAAACCAAGTATTTTGGCGAGGAAATCCATCCCGGCGAAAGTGTCGAGGAAAAGATTTCGCTGTCTGAGCGTTTCGGCCTGTGGGTTTCCTTCTATCCCTTCGATCAGGACGAGTACCTGGTGATCGTGGACTACTGGCTCGCTAAACTCGGCGTAGGTGAACGCGATCGCGCGAAGGCGCGCCACGAGGCCCTGCAATGGGCTCTTACCCGTGGTTCACGCAGCGGGCGCGTAGCGTGGCATTTCGCGCGCGATTGGGCGGGAAAACTAAGGATGAAGGGTGAAGGCGGAAGGCGAAAGTAAGCGATCGAACCTCAATGCCGGGGACTGCCCCCATCCCTCATCTTTCAACCCGCATCCGGCGGAAGTGGTGAATGTTGCGGCTGCGGTGATCGAGCGTGACGACGGCAGCTTTCTGCTGGCGCGAAGACCACCGGGAAAGGCGTACGCCGGTTACTGGGAGTTTCCCGGCGGCAAGGTCCAGGCTGGCGAGCCCGTAGCCGAGGCGCTGAGGCGCGAACTCCTGGAGGAACTGGGAATCGGCCTGGTGCAGGCCTACCCCTGGATTACGCGCGTATACAGCTACCCGCACGCGACCGTGCGCCTGCACTTTCATCGCGTGCTGAAATGGCAGGGCGAGCCGCATCCGCACGAGGAGCAGACGCTGGCTTGGCAGCACTGCGGCGCGATGTCGGTCGCACCGATGCTTCCGGCCAATGCACCGGTCCTGAAGGCATTGTCTCTGCCTATCGTTTACGCCATCACCCATGCCTGGGAAACAGGGGTCGAGCGAGCACTCGTACAGCTCGACGGCGCGCTCGCCAAGGGCTTACGTCTGGTGCAGATCAGGGAAGCAAGACTCGAACGACCGGCGCGCGAAGCTTTTGCTGCACAAGTGGTGCAGCGCGTGCATGCCCTGGGGGGCATAGTCCTGGTAAATAGCGACGAACAGCTGGCCAGACGAATCGGTGCCGAGGGCGTACACCTGCCCGCTATAGCGTTGATGGCGGCCCCGCAGCGGCCGCAATTCGAATGGTGTGGTGCCTCCTGTCACGACGCGGCCGAACTGGCGCGCGCAGTGGAACTCGGCGTCGATTTCGCGGTGCTCGGGCCGGTCCTGAAGACGCCTGGCCACCCGGACCTGCCCGGGATCGGCCTGAGGCGCTTCGGCGATCTCGCAGGCGGATGCCCGCTGCCAGTGTTTGCCCTTGGCGGGATGCGATTGTCCGATCTCGACAGCGCGCGTGCGCGCGGTGCGCACGGGGTGGCCATGATCCGCGGAGCGTGGCAGGCAGCCGCCCGCGGCGCCTAACGCTCCTCGCCTTCAGACTTGCCGGCGTCGGCTTCCTCTTGGGGAATCCGATAGCCGTTGGTGGCCCACTGGCCCAGGTCGACCAACTTGCAGCGCTCGGAACAGAACGGCCGGTAGGCGTTGGCCTCACTCCACGGCACGGCGGTCCCGCATCGCGGGCAATTCACCATTCGCGTCTTGTTCGCTTCGGCCTTCATCGCGGCCAGGCATTCATCAAAGATTGCAGAACGTCAGTTCGAAGTTCACGTCGTCAACGCTGGTGCGCCGCTGCGTGCCGATGGCGGTGGTGAAGCGCACATTGAGCGCGTACTTGTTGGCGCTGATTTCCGGTACGCAGTCGAAAGCGCTGTCCAGACGGATGCGCAGCAATTGCGCCAGCCGGCCCGCCATGGTCTGCTGGTACACACCCTGATGCGCGAGCTGCCTGGTGGTCTTGCCGCTTTCCCGCAGCAATTTCAGGATGATCTGTACGCCGTTGCGGATCGGCAGGAAAGGCGCGAGCCATTCTCCCAGATCAAGACGGCGCGCTTCGGCGCTTTGATTGAGCCAGTAATGATACGAAGGCAGATCGAACTGGCACACCCCGCCGGGTATGGCGGAGCGTTGTTTAATGCTCATCAACCAGTCGTTCTCGCGCAACTCCTGACCGGTCTTCCCCGATGAAAGAAACATGTCAGAAATCGCTTTTTCGATGTCGGCGAGCACCGAGGCCAGGGCCCCCTGGGATATCGCTGGATTGTGGCGAAGCGTGTCGAGGTGTTGCTTTTGGCGTTCCAGTTCCTGCATCACGTCGGACTTGAGATCAGCGCGGCCTCCGACATCGAGGATCTCGAACAGCGTGGTCAGCGCAACGTGATGTTCTTCCGGATCGCTTTTTGAGGCGAAATAGTGGGCGCGCCGATACAGATCCTCCAAGCGCAGCAGGGTGCGAATCCTCTCATTTAGCGGGAACTCGTAGCTGATCACAATGCGGGTGCGGCTACCGGAGTAAGGGCAAGTATTCCCGAAAAGCCTGCAAAAATAAAGCTGAATGCGCGAAGGCTCTGCTGCGCTGATGCCCTGCCTGGCGCGCGAGCGCTAGCTTTTTGCCGCGAGATCCAGGTATTTGCGGTGCAAAGCGGCGACTTGCGGCTCCACCACTGCAAGGTCGCCGTCATTGCGAATCACGTCGTCGGCGCGTTGCAGGCGCTCGGCCTGCCCGATTTGGGAGGTCATGATCGCCAGAATGTCTTCGCGAGGTAGTTTGTTGCGTCGGCTGACGCGCTCGATTCGCGTCTCCTGATCACTATCCACGACCAACACGCGCCGCACCAGTGACGGATAAGCGCCGGATTCGAACAGCAGCGGTACCACCAGGATGACGTACGGAGCAGTCGAATTGGCGGCCTGGCGCTCGACTTCGCGCCGGACCAGCGGATGCAGGATGGACTCGAGGTCCTTCCTCGCCCGCGCATCCTCGAAGGCCAGTTTGCGCATGCGCGCCCGGTCCAGGGCACCGCCTGCCGTTACGAACTGCGGACCAAAGCGGCGGGCAATCTCTCCGACCGCCGCTTGGCCTGGTCCGGTCAGCGCGCGTGCAATCTCGTCGGCGTCCACCACGCCGGCACCAAGATGCGCGAACAGCCCGGCCACCGTGGTCTTGCCCGAGCCGATCCCTCCGGTGAGACCGACGACAAAAGGCATCGTCAAAACAGCTGCAGGTAAGTCCGGTTGATCGTCTCGCCCCAGAACAGCGCGATCAATCCCGCCGCGGCAATGTACGGCCCGAACGGAATCGGCGTGTTGCGCCCGTGGCGGGCGAAAACGATCAGGCCGATGCCGACGATCGCGCCCACCAGGGAGGAGAGCAAAATCACCGCCGGCAACATTTTCCAGCCCAGCCATGCACCGATCGCGGCGAGCAACTTAAAGTCGCCGTAGCCCATCCCCTCCTTGCCGGTGGCGAGCTTGAACAGCCAGTACACGGCCCACAGTGACAGGTAGCCGGCCACCGCCCCGATGACCGCGCCCTGCAGCGCCACGAAGGTGCCATTCAGGTTCACCAGCAGTCCGAGCCAGATCAGCGGCAGCGTGATGTCGTCAGGCAGCAACTGCGTATCGATATCGATGACCGTGAGGGCGATCAGCGACCAAGTCAGGAACAGGGCACCCACCGTCGCCAGCGTGAGCCCGTAGCGCCAGCCGATATAGCCGGAGAGGATGCCGCCTAGCGCCTCGACGATCGGGTAGCGTTTGCTGATCGGCGCCCTGCAAGCAGAACAACGGGCACGCAAGAACAGATAACTCAGGATAGGTATATTTTCCCAGGCGCGGATGCGGTGACCGCAGAACGGGCAGGTCGACAGCGGCATGACCAGGTTGTAGCGCACATTTGCGTCCGCACTTCTCAACTTTGCCGCTGCATCTGCAGAACCTTTCTGCTCCAGGAGATCGGCTGCCTGAGCGTCCCATTCGCGCTCGAGCATTTTTGGCAGTCGGTGAATGACTACATTCAGAAAACTTCCTACCACCAGTCCGAGCAGGGTGCAGACCAGCGTTACGATTACCGGTTCATTCATGAGACTTATGAATTTCATGATTCAGCAGTGATTCGGTACACGCATCGCGTTGCGCCGGAATCGTGAGCGCCGGCATTGGAGCCTGCGCTCGTGCATACGGTCCTCGGCATCGCAGGCGCCTCGCGCATCAAGCCGTTCGCCGACGCCGTGCTGATAAAAAAAGCGCCCGAGCTCGTCGGGCGCATAATTGATCGAATCGGCCGCCGCTTATACGGCTT